>NZ_JACGVV010000006.1:0-179524 GCF_014077405.1 Colwellia sp. BRX10-9
CTACCTGCACTAACAGGTAATGCCGTGATAACTTCACTCACTGTTGCTGTGTGCGCTATGCGTTCTCTTTCTAACGTACCTAAGGCAATACCTGGTTTTTTGTTATCACAACCGCTAAGTGTTGCTAAGGTTATAAATAATGTGAATAGACAAGAACAAGTAGCGAAAGCTTTAGTAGACATAATAATTTATCTCATTGAAATATAACCTAGTTTTTAGTCTATTCTCAATCAGTTAAAAGTCAATTTATTCTCTAGTATAAGCTAGCTGTTAACTAGGCTGAGGCTGAACATCAAGGTTAACTAGTAGGTCAATAAGAGGGGAGGTAATAGCAGTATTCGTTAAAATAACCTTTAGCAATCAAATTAATGGCTAATAGCGTGCTTATTTAAGATCAAAAAATCAAAGATAGCATCGAAAATATCTAAACTCATTTATCAGCTGAGGTCATTTTTTATGTTTGTTGTTATACATCGCTTTATCTGCTGTTGCGATTAAGCTATCGGTGGTAATACCATCATCAGGATAAATTGAAACACCAATACTACAACTCACGGTTAACTTTTCATCGTTAATCTTAAAGGGTCTGCTAATCGTATCCATAATAGTTTTAATCACAGAATCTACATTAGACTTATCAATCATATTCTCAAGTAAAATAACAAATTCGTCACCTCCAATTCTTGCAACGGTATCTGAATTACGAATTGACTGCTTAAGACGTAAAGATACTTCTACTAGCACTTGATCACCAAACGCATGACCCTTGGTATCATTAATTATTTTAAATTTATCTAAATCAATAAAAAGCAACGCAAAAGTTCTCATATCACGTTCAGACTGATCAATTAGGTGATCAATTCGGTCAAACACTAGGTATCGATTTGGAATTTCTGTCAGTTGATCATAATGAGCTAGGTGCTCAAGACGTTTAGTCTCTTTTACCCGGTCTGATATATCTCGATTTACACCTAATGCGCCGACGAGCTTATGATTAGCATCAAAAAGTGGCACACACATAGATTCAATCCAGCCAATATGACCATCTTTATGGAGCATTCTAACTTCACCGGTCCATTTTCCGTACTTCTCTACAGAGCTGATAACTTCTGAAGTAATATGTTCGGTGTCTTCGGGGAGATGTAAAATATCAACAGGCTGACCAATGATCTCTTTTTTGGAATAGCCGTATAAATTTTCAGAGCCTTTATTCCAGTCAGTAATAATGCCTTGTAGGTCAGTGATCACCAATGAATCAAAGAGGTAATCGAATGCTTTATTAATTTGTTTAAATTTATCTAAATCCATAATTCTTATAACTGCCGTTTTTATATACGATTCCCTAAAAATAATAATATATTACGAATGAGCTTTAGTCATGTTAGTTTGATAAAATTTATTCATTTTTCTTAGCTTAAATATCCAACAGCTACATTGAATGAGAAGGTGATCACTTCCTAATATACATTATGACTAAAACGCGTAACTGACAATAATCCTGAAACGTTATAAGCGATAATATGATTTTTATCCGGTTTTTAGAATGGATGAAATATCTGATTAAATGTCGAAAAATTAATATGTAGATAACACTTTAAGGCCAGTTATTGACGATTCATGTTTGGTTTAAAGGAACTAAACTTACTATTAAATATACTCATGTATATGAGCTTTTAATATCCAGGGTATTAGCGTTGTTATTAGAAGGAGATAGTGAGCCATTAAAAGTAATTTCACTTAATATGACTATTGTAAGTAACCCAAGAGTGCAATCTTCATTGCTCTAATAATAACTAATGCCATGTTGGCGGCATTAGTTATTTATTTGAAAGAGCACATTTAGATTTTTTATCAAAAAAATCACTTTAAATTTTAATAAGTGAAACATCACATTTAGCATAATTGGCAACACCATTTGCTGTTGACCCAATCAAAGCATGAATACCTTTTTTAGAGTGGGTACCAAGTATAATTAAGTCTGCCTTTTTTCTTTCTGCAAGTATGCAAATTTGCTCGTAGGGTTTCCCAAATGTGACCGAGACATCTTTCTTTAATATACCTAATGATGCGGCTTTTGATTCAATTGAAGGTAATGCACTTTCTTTTAATTCTTTTTGATAGTCTTTAGGAAGCAATGTATATGGGATGATATGAGTAACAAACAATTTAGCTTGGTATAGTTGAGATAACTCATGGGCTTTTGAAAGTACTTCCAGTCCTTCATCACTAGCTTCTATTGCGCAAATAATAGTTTTATACATATACCGCTCCATTGATAATTTGTTTTATATCATATTGATTAAAATGCAATATGTTGGCGAATAGTACAGCTTATTCTCTTGATCATATCGATTCTGTTTTGTTAAAAAAATATAATAAAATATGACTAAGTTTAGTTTACGTATCAGTGTTTCTTAACCTGATAACTAAACCCTCTAGTTAAATCAACATTTAGTCGTTCTGAAACAGATATATACGCTTAGCCTGATGTTGAAATAATCTCATTACCTGGTCCATTCAAAGCTATAACAAAGGTCACTGGTATGACTAGCGACCTTTTTAGGCTTAGTGCTGTAGAGGATAGGCGATAACCCAGTCAGTTGGTTCATTACCTTGTTTATCAAATTTATATTTAACAGAGTCAAATCCACAGCCTTTTACGAGCCCGTTAAAGTCAAAAGGTTGCTTTACGCCTGCTTTGGATTCCATGAATGCCGCATCGCTTGGTATCATAACTTTTGCATGTTCGGCTGAGATCACAAATGCAGCTTCGGCTAATATCAGATCGTTATTATGTCGCTTGATAATCTGAGCATTTCCTAAGCTATTTCCATCTAAATCTTTGAACTCGAACTCTTCTGGATGATTAATCTCGATAACATCACCGCCATCAAGTTGATATGCAATTAACATGTTTACCATTGTTTATTTATCCCTATTCTATTTGTTTTTATTTCTTAGAGGGCTTTGAAATATCATAGCCTAGTAAGCAAGTCCGATCTTATACTACATTAAAAATAACAAATTATTATTGATATGAACGTACTTAAAACAAAGTTTTGCTAATAATTTACTATTAACCATGATAATCAATAAGCCGGCGTGAGAATAAAAACCTCTCTAGCTTAACTGAAGCAGCAGAAGGCTTTTTTAGAGTAACAAAATAGGGAGTGTTAAAGAGTAAATAATCTACTTAGTTGTGTAGATACAAAATTTGTAAAGCTAAACGCATTTTTATACACAACTAAACCGCTTAGTCATTCGCTTCATTAACACTTTGTGAGTAACGTTAATAGATTTATTAGAAACCTAAAGCTAGAGGTCGTAAACCACGTCAGAGTATTCCATTACCGAATTTTATAAGAACAGAATAGGGTTGGGATTAGGCGTATAGTAATAACTATCATCATCCTACATGTCAAAATTTAGCACTCACCTTATATTCACACAGTGGATTTTAACACCAATACCACTAGGGTAACCCTAGCGTTTCGGAATATCTTAAAGGGACAGGGTATTCGTACAAATTTCCGACACGGCAAGAGCGAGTGTTATCGTACATAACTTTATTGGAATTACTACTACAGTGATAACTACAGTTAATTTCAGATTAAAATATTTTTTAGTAAATTCTTACGAGGATAGTAATATTTGAAATGGTGGCCCCTCCCTGACTTGAACAGGGGACCTGTCGATTATGAGTCGAATGCTCTAACCAACTGAGCTAAGGGGCCATCTTTTTATCCGCTTTAAATTGAGACTTCAACTTAAAGCGGCGTGAAGTATAAGCATTTTTTATTTTGTTGTCACTAGCGTATTTTTAAAAAATGATAAATTTTACGTTGTTCGCTTAATTGTTAGGCAATACGGGTGATTTTATATCACTATTGCCTAGATACTATTTATTGATAATGACTTTTCTCTTGGTTAATAAAGATAATGAAAGGATTGTTAGCCATAATATTGTGCCGCCGCTACTTGGTGTGTTGGGCGTTGGTGTTACTACAACAGGTGCGACTACTGAAACAATAACACTCCCTGTACTTGATGCGCCTCTGAAATCAGTAGCGGTAAGTTTAAATGTTAACGAGGTAGCGTTATTTGGGGCTGTAAAGCTAGCTGATAACATATCAGCGTTAGTTATTGATACCGTTGAGCCTGCTGTTTGCTCCCATAAGTAGGTCATACTGTCGCTTTCTGCATCGATGGCTTGAGCCGTTAACGTTACACCTTGATTAGTATTTACTTCAAAATTTTCTCTTAGGGTAACCACAGGTGCTGTATTTTGATCATCATCAGCAATAGTGAATATAATCTCTGCATTATTACCTAACCGACTATTATCGATGCTTGATAAGGTTAAGGTGAACGTTTCATTTTCTTCTTCTTCAATATCATCAATAATAGTTAATATAATTTTTTTAGTATCACTTTCACCTTCGCCCCAAGATACTTGCCCCGATGCATCAATGATATCGCTACCAATAATCGCTTGCCCTGAAGTCAGTTGATACTGGAATGAGATACTGCCCGATGTGCTACCCATTCGGTTAACATTTACGGTGTATTCATCAACATTCTCTGCGATTGTTTGCTCGTCGAATTCAAAGCTTCCCGTTCCTTTGTCTATTAACCCAGTAATATTGATAGTGTTGTAACTGTTTGAGCCAAGTGTTGCACCATTTGTTGGATTATATAAACGTATAAAAAAAGACTCTGACAATTCGGTATTTGTTAGGTCATCTGCAATATCAATACTTATTGTCTTATTGGTATTATCGTTTGCAGCCCAAGTGAGTGTGTTGTTTTCTACATCAAAGTCAGTGCCTTTTTTGGCGCTACCTTGAATTACTTGGTAACTTACCGCAGTACTTTCTGTAATGTCTGAACCATTACGTTGCACAATGAGGTTGAGTGTTGTTCCTTGAGCGGTTTCTGTGCTTTTACTGGTAAAGCTGAACATTCCTTTCGTTGACGCTTTTGCGTTATCTTTTAATACATACAGACCACTGTTAATATCGCTAACGAGAATATTTCCTGACGGTAAAAATGGATAAACGCCCCATGCACCATTAAAGCTTGCTGAGTTACTCGGTGTGAAAGTATCAAAGAACCCAACTTCAGTAGGCGTTGTAGGATCCGTAATGTCTAAAATGGTTAAGCCACGTTCGTAGTTAGACATATAGTATCTATTACCTCGAACAAAACCATTATGATCAATCGCTTGTGTAGGACCTGTCCATTGGCCAACCTGTGTTGGGTTCGTTAGGTCCCCAATTGAAAATATTCTAACAGTGGTGTTTAATCCACCACGAAATTCATCAAATTCATCATGTAATAAAATGAACTGCTTATCTTCAGTGCCCCAACCAGAATGTACATATTTATTGTTCGGAGCTACGTCGTTATATTCAGCAGCACCTAACTGAGTTGAGTTATTTGGATCGGTGATATTCCATAACTTCATGACGTCTTCATTAAAATCAATGAAAACAGTACAGCTACCTGACGTTAAACCACAATCATTAACTGAACGTTGATCATCTATAACAAGAGAAGCCCCATCATGGGTGTAGCCATTACCAAAATTGTTAGCAGTAACGTTGACTAATGTTTTTGGGTTTTCTAATGAATAGCTTTGGAAAGCTCCACCCCTACTGTTTGTGCCAATAAGTTGCAGTGAAGCTGTTTGATCTGGAAGCGTTATATTAAGGGTATGATCAACATTAGTGATATAAACATTATGGGCTCTACTGACGACTTTATTCTTTTCAACTAAGGTTATTGAATGAGGAAGATTGTTAAGGTCAATGATAGTCACATAATCTGTTGGACCATTTCGAACACCTTCGGTTGTAACATAAGCATAGGCTTGCCATAAATTGATATTTTCATCAAAGTATTGGTAAACTTTTACATCTCGCCATGTTGACGTTACTCCAGCTATTGTACCCACTTCAACAGGAGTGGTTGGGTTGGTAACATTAACCACAACAACGCCATTTTTTACACCCATAATAGCAAATTCATTACCCGTATTTAAATCTACATGGCCCCAAATATCGTTGCCTTCAACAGGATCACTCGACATTGCAGTTAATGGGAAATGAGCGAGTAAATCAATGTTATTGCAGTCAAAAATATCAGCTTTGCCATTAACACAAGGTTCATTTGCTTGGCTCTCACTGAGTTGATAATAACTTGCAAGTTTTTGTTTTAAATCTTTATCTTTAGCAAAGGCTTTACCATCTGCAATAACGCTAAAACCGTTGCTACGAAGCTCATCAACCATTTCAATTGGAATATTATGTAAAGTGGTAACATTTGACTGAGGGCTTTGTGATTGGTAATGATCAAACTGATTATAGCCTCCGACGACTGAGACAAGAGCGCTTTTTAAATAAAATAATTCTTCGCTTGAAGTGATTGTAAAGTCGCCTGAAGCAACAAGTACGTTATCACCTTTGTTTGCTTGGCTAACCGCATAGGCAATTGTTTTACAGGGTCTAAGAACATTATCACAGCGGTCTTTATCTACGCCATTAACAGCAACAAACCTCGACTTATCATGCTCTGAATGAGCGAATGTATTTGAAGAGAGTAAAAAATAAGATATTGAAATAATTGCAATGCCAAGAGGTAATGATATTTTAGCCATAATGTGCTCGTTTTTTATTTAGCTGCTCAATATTTGATGGCTTTACCATAGCAAGTTAACGTACAATTTAAAACCAACTCGTTAACATTACTTTAACTTCATGTAAATATTACTTTGCATTCAACGATTAAGCCTTATTCAAATGAACCGTTATATATTAAAAAAAATTTTATCTGTCACAACTATTTTTGGGTTAAGTATTACCTTACTTTCAGGATGTTTTCAAAAGTCACAGCCCACAAAAATTTCTTTTCAAGCTGTTTATAAAAATACTGACATTAACTGTGCAAGCAGTTTCTCTGATGTTCATGAATTAAAAAGTAGCGAATCACAAAAGTGGCAATATCAGCAGTTACAGTTTTTTATACATGGCGTTGAAGTGAATACCAGTAGTAATGGTTGGCAGCCTTGGCTGATGACAACAAATGCAAATCAAGCAGACAATGTCGCTTTACTGGGAGAGATATGTGATAGAAAAAATGGCAAAGGTTATTGGCAACTCGAATTAATGCCATTAGATGAAGCGGCTGTTGTTACTGATATTCGTTTTACTTTAGGTGTACCATTTGCACTTAATCACCTGAATCCATTAACCCAGCCTAGCCCATTAAATGTCGCTTCAATGTTTTGGGGATGGCAAGGGGGGCATAAATTTATGCGGGCCGAGTTAGTCTCTCAAAATGATGACTGGCTATTTCACCTAGGCTCTACAGGTTGTAAAGCATTAAGCCCAGTACGAGCACCAAAAAATGAATGTTTGTATCCTAATCGCGTGGCTGTTGCTTTACCTTTTACCTTGGAAAATTCTACCATTGAATTTGATTTAGCGTTGTTAGTACGAGATGTTGGATTAGCACGCAAAAATAGTTGTCAATCGGCAATCGATGAAGAGAGTTGTAAAATGTTATTTAAAAACTTAGGTTTGGGAGCGAATACTAGTAATGAATCGTTGTTATTTAAGACAAAAAATAATGGGTAATTGGCTTCTACATCGACTTAAATTAATACTTCAGTGCTTATTCACTTTTGGAATTTGCTTGGCTTTGCAGTCATGTAGTGATGATAATAAATTAGAAAGTGAATATCAGTGGCCCATTATCGAAGGTTTTCCTAAACCACAAGTACCACAAGATAATCTGATGACCCAAGCAAAAGTTAATTTAGGTAAACAACTCTTTTTTGATAAAAGTTTGTCTGCCAATCACCAACAAGCGTGTGCAAGTTGTCATCATCAAGAGTTTGCTTTTGGTGAAAATATTCCCCATTCATTTGGCAGCACCGCACAACCACATCGACGTAATGCCTCTGCTTTAGTTAATATAGCGTATAACAAAACGTTAACGTGGGCACACGACGGTTTAACCTCTATTGAACAGCAAATACTATTACCTATGTTTGGTGAATCGCCGGTTGAGCTAGGCATAACCGGTCATGAAGAAGAAGTTTTAGCGCGATTTAATACCAAGAGTTATCAGCGTTTATTCACTGAAGCCTTCCCAGGAAAAACCATAAGTTTCGATTTAATTGTGAAAGCATTAGCGAGCTATGTTCGCAGTTTAGTTTCTTTAAATTCGCCTTTTGATAGCTATGCATATTTGGCTGATGACAATGCTATTTCTGCCTCGGCTTTGCGCGGTATGAATTTATTTTTCTCAGAGCAGCTTGAATGCCATCATTGTCACGGCGGATTTAATTTCACTCAGTCTACCAGTCATGAAAAACAGCTAATTGATCGTAGGCCTTTTCATAATACGGGTTTGTATAATGTTAGTGATAGTCACAAATCAGGTTACCCTAAACATGATACTGGTTTGTCTGAAATTTCAACGTTAGCAAGAGATAATGGCCGATTTAGAGCGCCAACATTACGTAATATTGAAGTTAGTGCGCCCTACATGCATGACGGCAGTATTGGAAGCTTAGCGGAAGTTATTGATTTTTATGCCGCTGGTGGACGAAATGTTACTACGGGTGAATATCAAGGTGATGGTCGAAGTAATCCACTGAAAAGTCAGTTCATTAAAGGGTTTGTCTTAACAAAAGCAGAAAAAGAAGACTTAATTGCTTTTTTGAAAACCTTAACGGACCAAACATTTCTATCTGATCCCAAGCATATTATTGTTGATAAGTAAGTCTTAAAACGTGAAGGTTAAACCTGCTGATAATTCACTTTGCACCCACATATCGCTCGATATTGCGATTTTACAGGTATTGTTATCACAGAAAAGTGCGTCTTGAGAGTCAATAAGTGTCGCATATACTCTTGCACCTAAACGAATCGCTATACGGTCATTGAGTTGTAATTTACTGTAAAACCCTAGGTTTACTGATAGCTTAGTTTCATCATCAAGTTCTTTTGCCTTGGGTGAAAAATGCGTAACACCAAAGCCACCAGAAAACCAAAAGGGGACTAAGCTATTTGAAAGTGGCACATTACCACCGATATGTAGGTAAGTTACCGATAAGTCACTAGTATAAGGGCTTAATAAACTGGCAGGAATTAATTCACTTTCATAGTGACTTATCAGCAACTCACCTTGGCGTTTATTGTCATAAGGCCAAGCAACAATCACCCCAAAACTTGAGCCTTCATCTATATCTACTGCTAATGACTGAGGTTCATCAACACCATAAAAATCTCCAGCAATAGTAAAATCTCCTCCCAAACGGTAACCTGCAAAGGGAGTTACTTCGATAGGTCCAGATTTAGCCGCTAAAGTAGGTAGTGTTAAAAATAAAGAAAATAGTAGAATGAGAGAGCGCATTGAAAGTCCTTTTATGAAAAATTTGATTGGCTGATAATTGAGTCGAGTTAATTAAAGACAAAAAAAATCCAGTAATTAATTACTGGATTTTAAGTCATCTATTTAAAAATGAAAGCTTTATTCGCCGTCTAAGAAACTTTTAAGTTGCTCAGAGCGAGAAGGGTGACGTAATTTACGTAACGCTTTTGCTTCGATTTGACGAATACGTTCACGGGTAACATCAAACTGCTTACCTACTTCTTCTAACGTATGATCGGTATTCATATCGATACCAAAACGCATTCTTAACACTTTAGCTTCACGAGCGGTTAAGCCAGCTAATACTTCGTGTGTCGCATCTTTCAAGTTTTCAGCGGTAGCCGAGTCAACAGGTAGTTCGCCATTACCATCTTCAATAAAATCGCCCAAGTGTGAATCTTCGTCATCACCGATAGGGGTTTCCATTGAAATAGGTTCTTTAGCAATTTTCAATACTTTACGAATCTTATCTTCCGGCATGATCATGCGTTCAGCTAATTCTTCAGGTGTTGGCTCACGTCCCATTTCTTGTAACATCTGACGAGAAATACGATTCAATTTATTAATCGTTTCTATCATATGTACAGGGATACGAATCGTTCTGGCTTGGTCAGCAATTGAACGGGTGATCGCTTGACGGATCCACCACGTTGCATACGTTGAAAATTTGTAACCACGACGGTATTCAAATTTATCAACCGCTTTCATCAAACCAATGTTACCTTCTTGGATTAAATCTAAGAATTGTAAACCACGGTTGGTATATTTTTTAGCAATCGAGATAACTAAACGTAGGTTAGCTTCAACCATTTCTTTTTTCGCACGACGAGCCTTAGCTTCACCGATAGACATACGACGGTTAATATCTTTAATACCGTGTACATTTAAGAACGTTTCTTTTTCTAATTGGTTTAATTTATAAATACAACGTTCAACGTCTAACTCAATATCAGACATTTTTGCTGAATAAGCATGACCTGCAGCTTTTTGCTCGTTAAACCAATCTTTAGAGGTTTCATTACCTGGAAAAATTTTGATAAACGTTGTTTTAGGCATGCCAGCACCAACAACACAGTGCTTCATGATTAAACGTTCTTGAATACGTAATCTATCCATTACGCTACGCATGTTTTTAACAAGCTTATCAAAAAGTTTAGGGATTAAACGGAATTCTTTAAATACTTCAGCTAAATCATCAATCGCTGCTTGTGCGTCTTTATGACCGCGACCTTTAGCATTAATAACTTTATTTGCTTTTTCGTAGGCATTGCGAAGTAGAGTGAACTTTTCTTTAGCAAGTTCAGGACAAGGACCGGTATCTTCTTCTTCCTCATCTTCTTCGTCGCCATCAGACTTATCTTCGTCGTTGAGCTCTTCTTTTGAAAGCTCTGAACCAATATGCGTCGCTGCTGCTGGAATTTCTTCTTCTTCAGCATCAGGGTCTAAAAAGCCAACGATAATATCGGTTAAACGTACTTCTTCAGCTTCAAAGTTGTCCCACATATCGAGTAAAAAATTGATTGCCGGCGGATATTCAGCAACACTACGCTGAACTTCCTTAATGCCTTCTTCAATACGCTTAGCGATAACAATTTCGCCTTTACGCGTTAATAGCTCAACCGTACCCATTTCACGCATGTACATGCGGACAGGATCAGTTGTTCTACCAATTTCGCTTTCAACCGTAGCAAGTGCTTGGGCAGCTGCTTCAGCAGCATCTTCATCAGTATTACCTTCTGTCATCATCAAGGTATCTTGATCTGGAGCAGTTTCGAATACCTGAATACCCATGTCGTTGATCATTCTAACGATGTCTTCAACTTGGTCTGAATCGATTATATCTTGTGGCAGGTGATCGTTAACTTGAGCAAAAGTTAAGTAACCTTGCTCTTTACCTTTGGTAATGAGCTCTTTAAGTCTAGATTGTGGGGCTTGATTCATTGACGAGTGTCCACCTAAATTATGGCTATCAAAATGAAAACAGTAAGCCGGAAATTATAGCTAATTGCTTAGTATATTGCCAGCGTTAAAGTTTGTTCAACTTATTTTTGTTTGCTACGCACTTAACAAACTATGTAATTCTTGTTTCTCACTTTTACTTAAGCCAGTTGCATGTTCTTTGGCAAGCAATTGCTCCGTACGTTGTTCAATAAATTTGTTTAAAAAACTTTCTATTACATCAATAAACATCGATTCAGCATTTTCAGGTTCAACATGATGTTGTAAGCACATTAACTTTGTTAATTGGCTACCTTCAGTGGTCCCTCGAAAATGTTCAATAAGCTGAGCACTGTTAATTTTTGAATTTTGTTTACATAAAACTAACAGTCGATTTAGCAAAGGAATACCTGGCATATCGAGTTGTTGTAAAATAGTAATATCCGGTAATGCACTAATGATATGGGGGTGCTCAAGTAATAATGCAATAGCAAGGCGTAATGGTGTGATCTTACTTTGCTTCTTTACCGTACTAGCCTTGTTGTTTTGATTGTTCTTTTTACGTAATTCGTCTAAACGTTTTTCGTTGCCACGGGCGAATTTATTGGCTAATTCAGTCAAAATTGAATCTTTCAAGGTACTATCAGGCAGCTTATTTAAGTAAGGCTGGAAGAGCTCAATCATTTTTGATTTTCCTTCCAAAGTACTCATATTGACTTGCAGAGAAAGGTGATCAAAAAGAAAAACTGACAAGGGTGTGGCGTTATCTAGAATTTCTTCGAAAGCTTGTTGACCTTTTTCTCTGATCAACGAATCAGGGTCTTCACCGTCAGGCAAAAATACAAATTTTAAACTCGTACCATCGTTGATTAAAGGCAGGGCATTCTCCATGGCTCGCCATGCAGCATCTCGGCCTGCTCGGTCACCGTCATAACAACAGATAACTTCTTTAACGGTTCTAAATAAAGTTTGGCATTGTTCTGGGGTGGTTGATGTACCGAGCGACGCTACAGCATAGTCGACACCATGTTGTGCTAATGCCACAACATCCATGTAGCCTTCAACCACGACCAATCGAGACAATTGTTTATTGGCTTGTTTTGCTTCAAATAATCCGTAAAGTTCATGGCCTTTATGATAAATACGTGTTTCTGGAGAGTTTAAATACTTTGGCGTACCATCACCCAATACACGACCACCAAAACCAATAACGCGACCTCGCTTGTCACGAATGGGGAATTGAATACGACCTCTAAAACGATCATAAGGACGATTCTTATCGCCAGGGATTGCCATACCTAAATCTACAAGTTGCTGAGTGGTTTCAGGATTTTTGGCAAAATGGTTCATCATCCCATCCCAAGCGTCACTGATATAACCAATACCAAAGCGCTTCACCACTTCACCGCTTAAGCCGCGACCTTTTAAATAATCAATGGCGGAATCTTTATCGGTAGCAACTTTTAATTGTTGTTGATAAAAACGACTGATTTTTTCCATCAGTTCGTAATCATCTTGTTTTTGTTTATGAACTTGTTGTTGCTGCTTTAGTTGCGCAGGGCTCTGGTTATTCTGTTCACGTGGCACCTCCATATTATAATGGGAGGCAAGTTCTTCAATCGCATCAGGGAACTCTAAACGGTCAAATTCCATCAAAAAGGAAATAGCATTGCCGTGTTCTCCACAACCAAAGCAATGATAGAATTGCTTATCTTGGCTAACACTGAACGAGGGAGACTTTTCGGTATGGAATGGGCAACAAGCTTGATAATTTTTGCCGGCTTTTTTTAGCGGCACTCGAGAGTCAATTAATTCAACAATATCAGCGCGCGCTAATAAATCATCAATAAATTGTCGAGGGATCATACCAGTCATGTCTACATTTTCTTTGGTTGTTTGTGCGAAGGTTATTTTAAACCTAATTGACCTGTACTGGATAGGTGTTTTTTAACTTCTCACCCAAGTGAAACGATAAATAGGTATTATATAAAACAATAAAGCCGTGAAAATAAATTTCACGGCTTTAAAATGTACATTTTAATAAAACGAAAACAGTAAGCTTTAGTAAAATCCGTTATGCATTTAAGGTATTACGAACTTGGCCACTTACTGCGCCTAAGTCTGCTTTGCCTTGCATTAATGGTTTTAATACCGCCATTACTTTACCCATGTCAGCCATTGAAGCAGCACCGGTATCAGCAATAGTTTTGGTAATTAACTGACTAATTTCTTCACTTGAAAGTGGCTGCGGAAGAAAAAATCCTAACGCGGTTACTTCTTCAGCTTCTTTAGCAGCTAACTCATCACGACCACCGTCAGTAAACATTTTGATGGACTCTCTGCGTTGTTTAACCATTTTGGTTAAAATCACAATGATGTTCTCATCAGTTGGTTCAAGGTTATGATCGATTTCGGCTTGCTTAATTGATGAAATGGCCATACGAATAACACCAAGACGACATTTGTCTTTAGCACGCATCGCAACTTTCATTTCATCTCTGAGTTGGTCTATTAAACTCATTTATTTTACTCGATAGTCTTAAATACTACTAAGGTATCTTAGTACATGCGAACGCGGCGAGCGTTTTCACGAGAAACTTTTTTAGCAGCACGCTTAACAGCGGCAGCTTTCTTACGTTTACGTTCCCAAGTAGGCTTTTCGTAAGATTCGCGACGGCGAACTTCTGAAAGGATCCCTGCTTTTTCACATGAACGTTTAAAACGACGTAATGCAACGTCAAATGGTTCGTTTTCTCTAACTTTAATTACTGGCATGTATAACCTTAGTATGTATCTATATGATTGGTGTATCGCTTAAGCATTATTGCTTCGCAAACACCCACTCTATCAAAATTGGGTGACATATTCTAAAGCTAAGCACTAGTTAAAGTAAAGTGTAATATTTTCTAAAATTAAAATTAACTGATTTAATACCAATTTTATTATATATCCACTGACTTTCACGGGGGGAAAACGAATAATAATTTATTAAACGTTGTCGCTGACCATTATCTATTTTTCTGATAAAAAAGTAGATCACAACCTTGTTCAAATGGGTATAATAGCTAACGTATTTGGCGTTAAAATCGCTCAATAAAATGAAATAAACATTATTTAGGCTTTTAGGTTAAGGGTATTATGCGAATTTTAGGTATAGAAACATCTTGTGATGAAACGGGTATTGCTATTTATGATGACGGAGAAGGTGATTTACCTAAAGGTATTGTAGCCCATCGTTTATATAGTCAAATAGCTGTTCATGCTGACTACGGCGGAGTCGTTCCTGAATTAGCGTCACGAGACCATGTCCGTAAAACAATACCTTTAATTAAAGAAGTGTTAAAAGAAGCTAACTTAACCCCTGCTGATCTAGACGGCGTTGCTTATACTGCAGGGCCTGGTTTAGTGGGTGCATTATTAGTAGGCTGTTCAATTGGCAGAAGTTTAGCTTACGGCTGGGGACTTCCTGCTGTGCCTGTTCATCATATGGAAGGGCATTTACTCGCGCCTATGTTAGAAGAAAACGTGCCAGAGTTTCCTTTTGTTGCCCTGCTCGTTTCGGGTGGACATACTATGCTAGTGCGTGTTGACGGCATTGGTCGATATGAATTACTCGGTGAATCAGTTGACGATGCTGCGGGTGAAGCGTTTGATAAAACAGCTAAGTTACTTGGGCTTGATTACCCCGGCGGGCCTGCTTTATCGAAGATGGCTGAAAAAGGCACAAAAGGGCGTTATAAATTGCCGCGTCCAATGACAGATCGTCCAGGTTTAGATTTTAGCTTTAGTGGTTTAAAAACCGCTGCGGGTACCGTTATTCGCAAAGAAATAGCGTTACAAAAAGCACAAGGCAATGAAGGTATGGATGAACAAACTCATGCCGATGTCGCTTATGCATTTCAAGAAGCGGTTGTTGATACCTTAGCAATAAAATGTCGCCGTGCTTTGCAGCAGTGTGAGTTAAAACGTTTAGTGATTGCTGGTGGCGTTAGCGCCAACACATCGCTTCGAGAAAAATTAGCGGAAATTACTAAAAAGCTCGGTGGAGAAGTTTTTTATCCACGTCCTGAGTTTTGTACTGATAATGGCGCGATGATAGCTTATGCGGGCTTGCAACGTTTAAAAGCAGGAACAGATGCAGATTTATCGTTTAAAGCGACACCACGTTGGCCGTTAGATACTTTACCAGCGGTATAACTATCGGTAAAGTTGGCACATTAATGACTTCATTTGGCCTTAGTAAAGGATATTTTACCTTCATCTCCTTTTATCAATCGCCAAATGTTGTCCTTGTGGCGAAAAATAATTAATACCGAGAGCATCATCACTGGGTACATATATAGAGGTTTTAATAGCCAAATATAAAAAGGCGCAAGCGATACCGTAATAATAGCGGCTAAGCTTGAATATCGGGTAAAATAAATGACACTTACCCAGGTCAGTATCAATAAACCCCCAAGATCTAAACCTATCGGTAATAATACACCCAGTGCGGTTGCAACGCCTTTTCCGCCTCTAAAGTTAAAAAATATAGGGTACATATGGCCTAAACAAGCAGCCAATGCTATTAACCCTAAATTAAGGGGGTCTAAATCAAGGAAATAAGCGCCCCACACCGGAATAGTGCCTTTGAGGATATCAAAGAGCAGCACCAGTGCAGCGATGAATTTGTTACTGATACGCAAAACATTGGTGGCGCCAGGATTGTTTGAGCCGGTAGTGCGAGGATCTGGAAGTTTTAATAGCTTACACAATAAAATAGCACTAGAAATCGAACCGACCAAATAGGCAGCAAGCATTATTATCAGTGTTACTAATAGAGCGCTAATACAAAAACCTCACAATTCATTGTTAAAATGATGGTTAATTATAACAAGTTTTCAACAATTTTAGATATTCTAGCCTTTCATAATGTCAATGGAAATAAGTTTTTCTATCGTCTATTAATAAAAAAAATGAATTGATCCGTCAACCACTAGTTTTTATAACTTTGCACAGGTAAAATCGACCTATATTTTTAGTTGTTTTATTAAAGATGAGTGTACGTTAATGGATAAAGTTTATATTGAAGGCTTGAGTATTCAAACCACCATAGGTTTTTTCGATTGGGAAAAAGAAATAAAACAAACCTTAGTGATTGATTTAGTTATGGGGTGGGATACTGCCAAACCGGCCGAAAATGATGAGCTAGCTAAAACACTCGATTATGCCGACATATCAGTAAAAATAGCTGAATTTGCTAATAAAAATCCCGTAGATTTAATTGAAACATTAGCAGAGCGTTTGGCTAAATTCTTAATCGAAACTTATCAGATCCCTTGGCTTAAATTAAAAGTAGCCAAGCCTAATGCGGTGCATAATGCCATCACAGTTGGCGTTGAAATTGAACGTGGTAGCCAATCAAATAACAGTAATCATGGGTAATGGCGCGTTTATATATTTCGCTTGGCAGTAATGTTGACCGTCAGCACTATTTACAGACAGGATTGACTGCCCTTGAAGCGCTGCTTGGTGAGTTAACGCTATCATCTTTATTTGCTAGTAAAGCCGTAGGATTCGACGGTGCTGAATTTTATAATATGGTGATCGGTGCGACGACCGAACTTAATATAGTACAAGTGGCTAAAGCACTCCGCGAAATTGAGCTTAACAACGGTCGAGAAATTGATGCTAAAAAATATAGCCCACGCACCTTAGATTTAGATTTATTACTGTTTGACGATTTAGTGTTGGACACTCCAGCACAAATCCCACGTGCCGAGATCACAGAAAATGCCTTTGTTTTATGGCCATTGGCTGAAGTAGCGCCAGATCTTAAACACCCCATTTTAAAAAAATCGTACCAACAACTTTGGCAAGCTTACGATAAAACACAACAACAAATAACCACAGTAGACTTTTCTTGGTCAAGCCAATTATAAAAGTTAGACATTAAAAAATTGAATTATACATAAGGAATATAATAAGCAATGACCATTACAGAGATATTTATTTTAGCTATTCTCCAAGGATTAACGGAGTTTTTACCCGTATCAAGTTCAGCACATTTAATCTTACCCTCAGCTGTTTTAGGCTGGAAAGACCAAGGTTTAGCACTCGATGTTGCTTTGCATGTTGGAACATTACTCGCGGTTGTTTTATATTTTCGTAAAGATGTCGCGAATATGGCTGTTGCTTGGGTGGGCAGTATAAAAGGTGATAATACTAGTTTTGATGGCAAGCTTGCCTGGTGGATATTATTTGCGACTATCCCATTAGGAATATTTGGTTTGCTCGGCAAAGACTTTATCGAAGCACATTTACGTACTGCGTTGGTTATTGCTGCTACTACCTTAATTTTTGGATTTTTACTGGGTTTTGCTGACATTAAAGCGGGTAAAAGAAAAGCGACTGAGCATATTGATTTTGAAAAGCTAGGATTTAAAGGCGCTATGCTGATTGGTTTAGCACAGGCGGTAGCATTAATTCCGGGGACATCGCGTTCAGGTATAACAATGACTATCGGTTTGATGCTTGGCTTAAGTCGAGAAAATGCGGCTCGATTTTCTTTCTTATTGTCAATTCCTGCCATTGCGATGGCGGGGAGTTATTTAACATTAAAATTAATGACTGAAACGGGTCCTGTTGATTGGAATGCTATTGGTATTGGCAGTGTGTTAGCTTTTTTTAGTGCTTATGCCTGCATTCACTACTTTCTTATTCTATTGGAAAAAGTCGGTATGATGCCATTTGTTATCTATCGCTTAGTTCTGGGTGTCGCATTACTTTGGTTTGTGCTGGGTTGATTGATCTAAATCGGTGCTGCTATCGTTTAGTTAATTAGAAAAAAATAATAATAATAAATTTAAATATGCGATTTAATTTTTAAATACGCATCTAAATACAAATAAATACAAATTTAATATATAAAAGTGAGTAACGAATGAATTTATCATTAACCGAAGAACAGATGATGATTCAAGATATGGCAAAAAAATTCGCTGAAAGCGAATTAGCTCCTGTAGCGGCCGAACTTGATGAAACCCAAGATCAAACACTTTTCCTCAACAACCTTGCGCAGTTAACTGAACTGGGTTTTATGGGCTTAAATATTAAAGCAGAATATGGTGGCGTTGAAGCAGGCACGGTTGCTTTTAGCTTAGCGATAACAGAAATAGCACGTGCATGTGCAGCAACCGCAGTAACAACATCAGTGACAAATATGGTTGCTGAAGTTATTCAAGCGGTTGGTAATGAAGAGCAAAAGCAAAAGTATTTACCTAAAATATGTAGTGGTGAATATAAAGCAGGTGCTTTTTGTTTAACAGAGAATGACGCCGGTTCAGATCCTGCTGGCATGAAGACCTCTGCGGTACTCGACGGTGATGCATACGTACTCAATGGCAGCAAACTCTATATTACCAGTGCCAGCTTTGCTGACATCTTTGTTGTTTGGGCGGTAACTGACGCGACCGCTCGAAAAGGTAAGGGTATTTCATGTTTCTTAGTGGAAGCAAATACACCAGGTATTACGGTCAGTAAGCCAGAAGGAAAAATGGGGCAAAAAGCATCACCTACTAATGAAGTGAGCTTTAGTAATTGTCGGATACCTGCTAGTGCCATGATGGGCAAAGAAAATAAAGGCTTTGGCGTTGCGGTCGGCGAACTTGCGGGCGGTCGAATTGGTATTGGTTCATTAGCGCTAGGCATTGGTTTAGCCGCCATGGATTACGCTCGTGCTTTTATCACTGAACGTAAGCAGTTTGGCCAAGCATTATCAAACTTCCAAGGTTTACAATGGAAACTTGCCGAACGTTACACAGATTTAGAGGCAGCCCGTTTATTGTTAATGCAAGCTGCTTATACTAAAGAACAAGGGTTACCCTTTGGTAAAGCCGCTTCTATGGCGAAGTTATTTGCCGCAGAAAAAGCGAATACTGCTTGTTATGACGCTTTGCAATTAATGGGCGGTGCCGGCTATATTAAAGAATATCCGCTTGAGCGCATGGCTCGCGACGTACGTATTACCACTATTTATGAAGGCACCAGCGAGATCCAAAAAATCATTATTGCTCGTGAGTTATTAAACGAAGTCTAATTATTATTAGACTTATATGATACGAAAGCTGAATGTCCCTTCATTGATAGGCGTTCAGCTTTTTGCATTAAGGCACTTGCGCTTTTTATAATTGCCCCAAAATATAGATTATAGACGCTCATCAATAAACTAAATGGAAGTGAATGTGACTACAAATGCCATTGAAATCACCCTAGAAAATTTTCAACAAATTATTTTAGAAGAATCAAAATCGAAGTTAGTCTTAGTTGACTTTTGGGCGGCACAGGTCCCTGAAAGTTTGGAGCTAAAAGATAAGCTAGCCATCGGCTTGCAGGGTTTTGAGCAGTATATATTATACGCCACGGTTGATTGTCAAACTCAGCAACAAATTGCCCAACAATTTGGTATTCAAGGTTTACCTACGGCGATTTTAGTGAAAGATGGCCAACCACTTGATGGTTTAACTGGGCCACAAGATGACGACAATATAAAAGAATTTTTAGCGAATCATTTACCTAAAGAAGAAGACTTATTACTCATTCAGGCGCAAAAGTTATTAGCTGATAATAATATTAATGATGCCTTCACGGTCATTAATAGTGCTTATCAACTTAATAGTGAACGTGCCGACATTAAATTAATGATGGCAGATGTTTATTTACAAACGGGTAAAATAAGCGAAGCAGAATCTTTATTAACCACTATTTTAATGGTTGACCAAGACAGTCACTATCAAGCGCTTATCGCTAAACTTGAGCTTGCCAGTCAAGCCGCCGACTCACCAGAAATTAAAGCACTAGAAGCACAGTTAGTGGACGACGTTGACAACATTGCTTTACAACATCAACTTGTTGCGCAATACAGCCAAGTCAACCGACATGAAGAAGCGTTGACGTTACTGTTTCGTTTAATGCAAAAAGATAGTAGTGATGCTGCAAGCAAAGATCTTTATCTTGATGTGTTAAAGGCTTTACCTGATGGCGATCCATTAGCCAATAAATTTCGCAGAAAACTGTATACCTTGATGTATTAAATCAGTACTTGGCAGTAGATGCGTAACACTGATTATTTCAGTGTTACGCACTTTGTGAAAGGTGAGGTTTTACTCTCAAGCTGACAATATGGCTTTAAGTCTCTGATGGTTTTAATTTACCCACGAACGTTTTTCTAAATTTTGCGAGCTTAGGCGAAACAATCGCCTGACAGTAAGGATTACCAGGATTATTATTGAAATAGTCTTGATGAACATCTTCACCAGAAAAGAACTCTGACGCTTGAGTTACTTCGGTCACAACCGCTGAGCTATACATATTGCTGGCGTCGACTTCTTTAATAATATCTTCAGCAATTTGCTGTTGTTCTTTGTTGTGATAAAAAATCCCTGAGCGATACTGGGTTCCTATATCGTTACCTTGACGATTTAATTGGCTGGCATCGTGTAGCGTGAAAAACACTTCTAATATTTCACGAGAAGTGATCGCTGTGCTATCAAAGGTTAACTGCACGACTTCTGCATGACCGGTTTGACCCGAGCAAACGTCTTCATAAGTTGCTAGCGCTGCGCTACCGCCCATATAACCTGATACGGCAGATTTAATGCCGATTAATTGGTTGTATGCACCTTCAATACACCAAAAGCAACCGCCTGCCAGGGTGATTTTTTCTTCATGTGATGACATTAAAATAAACCTTAATAAATTTGATTAAAATAACTGTATAACAATAGACGTTTAGATGTCTATATGTTTTTATCTGAAATTTAAAATAAACTGTTTTTGATCAGTTAAAATTATAAAAATTAGCGTAACATCAACAAATACGATTAACCAATATAAAAATATTATGTCTTTATTTTTTAGAAAGTTTAACCAAGTTCGCACCGTTCTTTTATTGCGCAGTGCGGCAATTATTATTCAGCTGATATTAATACTTTTTGTTAATGGCGTTTTAAACTATCAGCTGCCTTGGTTACCGCTCATTATTGTTATTTCAATTGAAGCTTTATTTACGTTAGTCAGCTATTTATATTATAAATCTGGGAAAGAAGCCGATAAGCTCGCCTTACTTGGGCAGATTTGCGCTGATATCTTATTTCTCTCACTTATTTTGTATTTTAGCGGCGGAGCAACTAATGCTTTTGTCTCGTTATTACTTATTCCTATTGCTATTGCTGCTGTGACGTTAACACCGCTGTTACTTGGAAGTGTCGCACTATTAGCGATTGCTTCATACAGTGTTTTATTGTGGTTATTACCCATGTCAGTAATGCATGGCAATATGCAAAGCCACTTTATTGGTATGTGGATCAATTTTCTTTTTTCTAGCATTGTTGTTGCAACCGTTGTTGGCCAAATGGCACGAAGAATTTCTCAAAAAGAACAGGCGATAGCTGCTTTTCGGGAAGAGCAATTAAAGCAAGAAAAAATTATGTCATTAGGGGTCGCTTCTGCGCAAATAACTCATCAGCTCGCTACTCCCATAGCAACTGTACAGCTGCTTGTCGATGAACTCAGTGAAGAGCTACCTGAGCACCCAGCGATTGTTGACCTACAAGGACAGTTATTACGTTGTAGCAGAAGTTTAGCTGAGTTTCGTAAAATGGTTTTTGAGATTAAAGAGCAAAAGTCAAAAGAGGTACTTTGTGCTGATATTGTGCAAGAAATGCGTGATCATATTAACTTAAATTATCCTGATGTTAGGGTGAACTTTTTGTCTGAGACGCACCAATCAATACTCAGTGAAAACGCTAAAGTATTGGCTGATGCTTCATTATTGCCAGCGATTTTAAATTTAGTTAATAATGCGATTCGAGCCACTAAAGCCAGCGGTAGTGATAAAATTGAGTTATCTAGCTTGTTTGATGAAAAAAATTGGCAACTCAGTATTCGTGATTTTGGTTGTGGTTTTACCCAATTAACACTAAGTGAGTTAGGCGTTAAACCCGTAAACAGCAAGCAAGGGTTAGGTATGGCGGTATTTTTGAGTCATGCAAGTTTAGAGCGATTAGGTGTGACACTTACCTTAACCAATCACGTTGCCGGTGGCGCATTAGTAACGTTGAAATTACCGTTAGTGGTTAATGATATGCAGGAAAAAAGTGAATGAAATTATTAATTGTTGAAGATGACAGTACCTTTGCTAATACGCTTAAAAGGCGTATGGAAAAACATGGTTACAGCTGTTGGTTGGCCGATAATATTAACGATGCATTATTAACCTGTCATCGTCAATTGCCTGAATTCATATTGCTCGATATGAAACTCCATCATGAAAGTGGCTTAAATTTGATTAATCCGATGAGGAAGCTATTGCCAAAGAGTCGTATTATTTTATTAACTGGTTTTGCCAGTATCGCTACTGCAGTTGACGCAATAAAGCTTGGCGCAGATGATTACTTAACCAAGCCGGTCGATACACAGACTTTATTATCGGCCTTAGCTAAAAACGCTAACAGTTCGTCGCTAAAAAAATCAACATTGGTTGCAAATTCAGCAACAAACATTATAAATGAGCCAACGTTGTCAACCGAGCAGGTTGAATGGGAGTATATTCAACAAGTCTTAAAATTTAATAATGGTAATGTTTCAGCAACGGCTCGTCAGCTTTCAATGCACCGCAGAACCCTACAACGCAAGCTACAGAAAAAGCCAACGGTTAATGGTGAAGTTGATTAACCTTAGTTTTCAATATTATAAGCAATATGCTGGTGAAACCTTAACGTTAATTCATCTTTATTAATGGGGATTTCGAGTTCGGTCGCTAATAAACGCATTGCCTGTTCTATTTGGTTAATAAACTTGCCATAGCCGCTGTGCTGGGAATCTTCTGCGGTAGCCACAAAGATAAGTTGTACGTTATCAACTAACTCATCGGCTTTCCATTTACTCACCAAGCCACAGGGACTCTGTTTAGGGTTATAACCTAACATTTGTAACTCACCCATCTTAGAAATTATTTCATGCAAACTATGTCGGACAATGGGGACTAAACCATTAGCGATTAACGCCCCATTATTTAAATTAAAGCGCTTAGCCACCAGTGAAAAAGTATCAGTTAAATAAGTATAAAGCGGATTGTATGGATCTTTAGAATTGGCATCAATGTCGACTAAACCCAATAAACGATTATCAATCGTTAGATTAATTACCGCATAACTTATTGCCGATGCGTTCGGTGTTATAACAACGTTTTGTGATTTATAGCGTTCATCAATCGGCCGTAATTTATGTGCTTGTGTGCCTAAGCAGCCTTTATTTTTAGCAAATAAATCATAAGTAAGATGTTGATGATCACGTAAACGTATCGCTTGGTTAGGTAATTTTGTTTGCTCGATAAAACTATGCAGTAACCGAGTCACTTTTTGATGAAATGCCGCGGCATTAAAACGAATGTCGTCGCCAGAGGCTAAAAACAGCAGGGTGATCTTTTTTGCGCGAATACTGGCATCAAAAAAAGAATTTTGTAATTGATGATTTTGAGGATCGTAATAAAATAAAATTTGCTGGCTGGTTTGCCATTGGTGCATTTCTTGACTGTAGCGAACGCGAACTAATTTATCGTTAGCAATAAATAAGCTACTTTGTATCGCATAGTCATTACTTAGCGTAAATAATAATTGTGATAAACTTTGATAAAAATCATAGTAAGGTTGAGTGCTATGCGTTGAAATATTTGGAGAAATTAACTCTATTAATTCATCGGTAATGGCAAACTCAGCTAAAATATATTGGTTATCTCGCGCATTTGAAGGAATATAAGCTTTGTGCGCCGCACTGCGTTTTCTTATTATAGACATGTTCGTTCCCTGTTTGAAGTTAGTCGATAAACTTAGGATGATTATAAATAGACCTTGTGACACTTTTATGATGTTAAAAGGTTTTGAGTTATTATCCCGACAAGAAAATTTAATAAGTAGAGAAACTATGTTTTCAGATCAACAAGCTTTGCTCGATGCTGTAAATCAAATAATGCCTTTTGGAAAATATGCAGGTAGACCCTTACTAAAATTGCCAGAGCCTTACTTAGTGTGGTTTAAATCAAAAGGTTTTCCTGAAGGTAAGCTAGGACAGCAACTTGAATTAATTTACGAAATAAAACTCAATGGTCTTGAAGGCATGTTAGAACCACTGTTACGCTCAAGTCGCTTAGGTATTCCACAACATTAAAATAATTTTTTATATAAAAATAACTTTTAATAATCATAGGTAATAACGCTTGTTGCTAACAAATTGTTTTATTTATTTAATCTTATAATTAGGATTTTTCAGCTCTCAATCATTAACTGTCGAACACTTTTTAATCGTAATTTTACTTGATTTAGCCTCTTGCTTATTCTTAACTGAATTGTCGACTGCTGTTTTATTCGACAAGTATTAATAAGTATCACCAAGACAATGATGGAGAGTTATCGATGCAAACAAAGAAAAGAGATCGTCTAGGCAGAGCACATTCCAATGGTTATAAAGCAGGCCTCACCGGAAAAACAAAAGAAAAATGTCCTTATCAAAATACAGATGCAAAATCAGAATGGCTAGGGGGTTGGCGTGATGCGTTAACGGATAAAAATCTAGGACTATTCAAGTTATAAGTTAACATCTTATTTTTAATAAAAAGGAGCCCTTTGCTGATGTTTACTAAGGGCTGTATCTTTTTTTAGTTAACCTTATGCTTGTTCAGGCAACTGCCAGTTTATCGGAGTCATATTTTTTGATTGTAACCATTGGTTGGTTTTTGAGAAATGCTGACAGCCAAAAAAACCGCGATATGCCGATAAAGGTGAAGGATGTGGCCCGTTTAATACAAAATGCTTTTCGGTATTAATGTTTTTTCCTTTCTTTTGCGCATGAGCTCCCCAAAGTAAGAATACACAACCGCTACTTTCTTGATTAATGTGCTTTATTACTGCATCAGTAAATGTTTCCCAACCTAACTTAGCATGAGAATGAGCCTGTGCTTGTTTGACGGTTAAAACCGTATTCAGTAATAGCACCCCTTGCTCTGCCCACTGCGTTAAGCAACCGTGGCTTGGCTTATTAAAGTCAGCAAACTCATTAACAAGCTCTTTATAAATATTGACTAATGAAGGTGGGACGTTAATGCCGGGTTGCACAGAAAAAGCGAGTCCATGAGCTTGATCTTCACCGTGGTAGGGATCTTGCCCTAAAATAACCACTTTAGTGTCTTTAATATCTTGATAACAAAAAGCATTAAAAATATCGTTTTGCGCAGGAAAGATAACTTCGCCCTTTGCTCGTTGTTGAGAAATTACTTGGTTTAGTTCGATGAAATATGGCTTGGCTTGTTCTTGATTAATAAGTTGTTGCCATTGCGGCTTAATATTTTGATTTATCATGAGGTATAAAAATGGCCGTTAATCTAAATTAACGACCATTATAAACGTGTTTTTAACTGAACGAAATTAGTGATCGTTTAATAATAAATAATCACGTAAGTCGCTAAAGTTAGCGGCCATATCTTTTGATAAAATGGTTTCGCTGGCGCAGTCAGCAAGCTCTTTTGGTAGACCGATTGGTTGTCCTAAAATACTTTCAACCACCTCTTTGAATTTTGCTGGGTGTGCGGTGCCTAAAAACACACCAAATTCACCTTCATCTGCATTGTACTGTAACGCTTTA
Source organism: Colwellia sp. BRX10-9 (assembly GCF_014077405.1). NCBI lineage: Bacteria > Pseudomonadati > Pseudomonadota > Gammaproteobacteria > Alteromonadales > Colwelliaceae > Colwellia > Colwellia sp. BRX10-9. The sequence continues at coordinate 26,053 of NZ_JACGVV010000006.1, forward strand.
TAGGCAACGGCTGCATGTGGTTCACTGATGTAACCCAGCTTGGCTAACTGTAAAACAGTTGACTGTGTTTGTTCTTCATCAATTGAAACTGAACTAATACAATCGCTAGGAACTATGCCAGACTTTAGCATATGTTCAACGCGAGGCCAGTTGTTAGGATCGCTAACATCCATAGCATTTGAAATTGTCGCTACAGTAGCATTAGGCGTCCACTCACCTGTTTTTAGGTAACGAGGCACAGTATCGTTGGCATTTGTTGCCGCAATAAATCTTTTTATCGGTAAACCGAGTGCTTTAGCAAATAAACCAGCGGTTAAGTTACCAAAGTTACCACTGGGAATCGATACCACAACATCGTTTAATTCGCTTTTACACTTTTGACGAGATAACTGTGCAAACCCTTCAAAGTAGTAACATACCTGAGCTAATAAGCGGCTGATATTTATTGAGTTAGCTGAATTTAAACCTATAGTAGTAGCTAGCTCTCTATCATCGAATGACTTTTTAACTAACGCCTGACAATCATCAAAACTCCCGTCAATAGCGAGTGTTTCAATATTGCCGCCTAAGGTCGTAAACATTTTTTCTTGTAGCAGGCTGATTTTTCCTTTCGGATATAAGATCACCACACGAATATTTTCAATGTTATGAAAAGCATGAGCAACCGCCGCGCCTGTGTCACCTGAGGTCGCCGTTAATATAGTGATCTTTTTATCTTTGCTAAAAACTTGCAAACATTTAGCCATAAAACGCGCGCCAAAATCTTTAAAGGCGAGTGTTGGACCATGAAAAAGCTCTAATATAGCTCTGTCTTTATTGATGGGTTGAATTTGTGCTGGAAAGTTAAAAGCACTGGTCACAATCTCAGTTAATTGCGCTTTAGTTAAATCACCTTCTACAAACGGGTAGAGGACATGTACACTTCTTTCAACTAAAGGCATAGCGAGTAATTCATCGATATTATCTAACACTGGGATTGTTTCAGGAAAAAAGAGTCCCTGATTTTTTCCTAGTCCTTGCTTAACCGCACCAGCAAAACTGACTTGTTCATCGTTTTCTTTTAAATTATAAAATTTCACAACATATTCCTAATAAATTTGGTATTTTTAATAAAGTGATTAAGCGGGCAATCTCTCAGCACCCGTTAAGTCAACCTGACAGACATGAACAAAACCTGAGTCTGTTTGTAAATAATTTTTTTGTAACCAAAGCGCGCTATCTTGGGCTTTTTCAAGCGAATCACAGACACAAAATAAGGTAGGCCCTGATCCTGAAATGCCTACAGCTAAATGACCTTGAGCGCTTAAATAGTCTTTAGCTTCGATAAATTTTGGTAACAAGTGCTGACGATAAGGCTCTGCAAGTACATCTTTGAGTACTGAAAATGCTTGTTGTTTATCATTACGGTGGCAAGCATCAACAAAAGTTGCTAAATTTTGTCCGAAAGTAATGGCGTCAGCACGACTGTATTGCTTGGGTAAAACATCGCGCGCAGCTTTCGTTGAGACATTAATACCTGGGTAAGCCATTACGTAGTAGCAATGATCAAATAGGGGCAAACTCTGGCTAATAAGCTGTTTGTCTGGCACCATTAATTGCAAACCACCTAAATAACATGGTGCGACATTGTCGTAATGCAAACTGCCACTTATTTTTGCCTCCATTTGACCCATCATAAATAACAGTGTTTTTTCATCAAAATATTGCTGATAGAATTCATTGAGTGCGACCAGAGCTGCGACTACAGAACAAGCACTTGAGCCCAAACCACTGCCAACCGGCATCTTTTTATCTAGTGTTAGTTGTACTTTTTTAACCGCTTGTTGCGCTTTTTCAAGTGCTAGGTTGTATAGCTCTAGACAATGCCAAACAATATTGTCTGTGGCCTTACCCGGTAGTTTATTGGCAAATTCACCAATCACAATCAGCTTATTCTCTGTGGCTGACTCTATAGTAACTACATCACCTAATAAAGTACCATCAATGGGCTTAACCGCTAGACCTAAAACATCAAAGCCAACGTTTAGGTTGCCTATTGATGCGGGAGCAAAAACAGATATAGTCATTAGTGCTGTTGCTCCCATGCTAATGTTCTTAATAGATCACCAAACACACCGGCGGCGGTAACCGCAGCACCTGCGCCATAACCGCGTAATACAAACGGTAGTGGTTGGTAATAACGGCTATGTATTGCTAACGCATTTTCACCATCTTTAACACTATAAAGTGGATGATCATTGGCAACAGCTTCAATGGCAACTTTACATTTTCCATCAACTATATTGCCGATATAACGTAAAACTTTACCTTCAGCTTTTGCGACTTTTACTCGTTGAGAAAATTCATCATCTATTTTCGCTAAGTTCTTCATAAATTCACTGACATCACCACTCGCATCAAAGTTTGCAGGTAACACTGACTCTATAGAGATATCTGATAACTCAAGCGGTATTCCTGCTTCACGCGCCATGATTAACAATTTACGCGCTACGTCCATACCGCTTAAATCGTCACGAGGGTCAGGCTCGGTAAAGCCATTTTCTTTGGCGATAGCGGTGGCTTGAGAAACGGTCATACCTTCTTCTAGTTTTCCAAACATATAGGAAAGTGAACCAGACAATATCCCTTCAAAACGTACTAATTCATCACCCGCTTTTAGCAAGCTTTGTAAGGTATCAATTACGGGTAAGCCAGCACCAACTGTTGTTTCATATAAGAAGCGACGGTTAGACTTCTGTGCTGCACTGCGCAACGCTTGATAGTATTGCCAAGAGTCAGTATTGGCTTTTTTATTTGGCGTTACAATATTAAAACCCTCTTCAAGGTACTCTACATAGCTCATCGCTAAAGATTCACTAGATGTTGAGTCGACTAATACCGGATTAATCAGATGATTCTCGCGGACAAAAGCCTTGATGTTTTCAACATTTACTGGAACAGCGTCACTTTTCATTTCTGCTTGCCAGTTATCTAAATCAATACCTTCAGTATTAAAAACCATACCTTTACTGTTAGCAATACCATACACCTTTAAAGAAATGTTTTGCTTTTTAAGCTTAGGTTGTTGACGAGCAATTTGCGCAAGAAGCTCGCTACCAACGACGCCGCAGCCAACAAGGAATACATCAATAGTGGGTTTGTGGGTGAAGAAATTTTGATGACTGACTTTCATTGCATCAGTACATTTACGTTTTTCTACCACAACAGAAATACTACGCTCTGACGAATCTTGGGCAATAGCGATGACATTGACACGCGCTTGGGCTAATGAACTGAAAAACTTAGCTGCAACTCCTTGTTGATGATGCATACCGTCACCAACTAAAGAAATAATCGATAATTCATGTTGTAACTTCAACGGTTCAAGTAAACCATTGAGTAACTCTAGTTCGAACTCTTGTTGTAAGCTTAGTTCGGCTAATTCAGCATCACTGGTGTGAATACAAAAACTGATACAGTATTCGCTGGAAGACTGGCTAATTAAGACTAAAGAAATTTTTTCTTGACTCATAGTGGCAAATACACGACTGGCCATGCCAACCATGCCTTTCATACCCGGTCCTGATACATTGACCATGGTTAAATCATCAAGATTAGATATCGCTTTAACTTTTTTGGTTTGATCATCCTCGTTAGATATTAAGGTTCCTGGCGCAGCAGGATTACCGGTGTTTTTAATCAAACAAGGAATATGAAATTGAGCAATGGGGCCAATCGTTTTTGGGTGTAGCACGCTAGCACCAAAATATGAAAGCTCCATCGCTTCTTGATACGATAAGTAATCAAGTAATTTTGCTTCCTTTATTAGACGAGGATCTGCGTTAAACACACCATCAACATCCGTCCATATTTCACAACACTCAGCTTGAGCACAAACCGCGAGAACAGCGGCAGAGTAATCAGAACCATTGCGGCCAAGCGTCGTTACTTGCCCTTGTTTGTTAACACCGATGAAACCCGGCATTAAGGCAACTTTATTGAGATTGTTGTAATGGTTTTCGAAGTTTTCTTTTGATAAGACTAAATCAGCGACTGCATTAAGAGACGCATCGTTGGTGATTAAAAATTTTTCTGGTTCAATAACAGACGTTTTAATACTTTGTGCGTTCAACACAGATTCGAGCAAGGCAACACTTAAACGCTCACCTATGCTGATAATTATAGCGCGGATATGATCCGGGCAATAAGACAACATAGTCGCACCCTGTAGATAACGTGAAAGCTTATGCTCCCAGTTTATAAGGACTTGCTCTGCATGTAATGGGCTGAATTTTGGTAAACTGGCACCAAGATCATCAATAATGGTTATAATAGCTTTTCTGAAGTGTTCTAAATCATTCTGTAATTTTATTTCATCACTAATATTCTCTGCCATAGCCACTAAATGGTTGGTTACGCCTTGTGGGGCGGAAACAACGACGGCAACGGCAGAATCGTTACTTTTGTCAGCTATAATTTTGGCAACTTGCACAAAACGTTCTGCTGACCCTAGAGATGAACCGCCAAACTTTAATACACGCATTTTACTTCCTTTTTATTGTAAATTCTTTGCGAGCCAAAGAACTTGCAATGATTAAAACCTTAAAACAAAAAAAAGCCCGGAACCTAAGGGGTCACGGGCTTTTATTTATGTGTTTTTTACACGTCAGCCGATGACAACCATCCCATTGAGGGTGGTAGTGATAATAATAATGGTAATACGACGGACAAATGTTTTCATGGTTATAAAATGCCTGAGCAGTGTTTTACTGTCAATAGTTATTTATGAATAAAAAGTTATATTTTATTCATAAATAAGCAGTAAGAGGGTTTTATTTGGATAATAAAGCGAATATATTCAGTTTTTTAGGCTGGAATAGTCTCTTTTGCAGCGCAAACTATGTTTCTTCCAGAAGCCTTAGCGTCATATAAGGCAAGGTCTGTGCGGGATATTAAGTCTTCATAACGGGTGTCTGCTTCGGTGATGACTGCAACACCAACACTGGCGGTAACATTTATTTCGACTTCTTGAAAGTTAATGATATTTTTGCTGATCGCAACACGGATCCGCTCAGCAACATCTAAAGCGCCAACAAGATCGGTATTAGGCAGAATAATTGCAAACTCTTCACCGCCATAGCGACCGAATAAGTCACCTAAGCGCAGTAGTTCACTGATCACTTTAGCGGTTTCTATTAGTACTATGTCGCCACCTAAATGTCCGTAAGTATCATTAAGTAATTTGAAATGATCTAAATCGAACATAATAAGCGCTAAACCATGCTGATAACGACGTGCGCGCGAAAATTCTTTTTCGAGACACTCTTCCCAATGCTTGCGGTTAAAGACTTGTGTTAAGCCATCGATACGATTGGCCTGTGCAAGCTCTTCAAGTGTTTTGTTTAGCTTACTTTGGTAATGGCATACATCGGTAACATCTTCGATAAGAATACAAACGTGTTCGTTAGCCTCTTTATTTTCAAGCGGCAAAAAGGTACAGTTTTGAGCCATAAAGTGACTGTCTGTCGTCATAGGGCGGGTATGAGGCAATTCAAAAAGGTGATGTCTTTGTTCCCATGAGCAAAAAGACTGGGTTTTTAGTTGAAAGACACTTTCAATTTTTCTTTTGAACCACTTTTCTGGCAGCTCGGGAAAGACAATAAAAATATCTTGTCCGATAACATTTTCAGGCTTTTTGTTAGCATGAATTTGTAAATACCGATTCCAAAATACGATATTGTATTGACTATCTATGATGAGAATACCGGTATTTAATTTGTTGGCAATATCAGGACAAATATCATCAGCAAGCATTTAGAACTCTTCCAAAATTCTGTCAATAACTGTTTTTATATTAATAATTGCTGACTCAGGAATAAACAAAACCATATCGCAATTAAATGAATAGTCAGTAACTTGATAAGTTATTTTAACTTTTAAAGCTAAGTCCCAATTAAATGATTGTTGGGCAAGATGATCGGATATTGCACTTTGTGAACCCGCTAATAAACGCGGCGCACTGTAAGACATTTGATTATCTATTTGTTTAGCAAAAACATTTAAGAAGGTGGTGGTTAAAATAGAGCTTAAGTCGATAATTTGTTCTTCAACAGATAATTCATCAGGCTCATAGCCCAGTAAATCTGCAAGTCGATCAGAATCTTTTGGCTTGTACATAAGCAGTGCTTCACCGCGAATGCCTTCGTAACCAAAGAAGCCTTGACTTACTACCGCAGCAGAATTTTCATCACTGTTTAACGAGTTAAGCAGGCTTAGCGTACTGACTTGTTCAATACTAGGTACTTTTAAATAAACAAAGGTATTTAAGTATCGGGCAAGTTGGTCACTTGCTTGACCCATAGCAACATTAATTATTTCTTGTAAACAATCTTGCTGATCTTCATTTAAGTTGAGGTTGCTCATAAAAAACCATGATTTCTTAGGTTAGTGTTAAGGACTTCTAATTCAACTGGTTTACGTAAAAAAGCTTTGGCACCGAGTTCAAGTACTTTACTTTGCATTTCTGGTTGTATATCGGCTGATATAACAAAAATTGCCGGTGTAATGTTTTCATCTTTTAGGGTTTGGAGTACACCTAAGCCATCTAGAACAGGCATGGTGAGGTCTAGAAATAGAATGTCAAATACTTGACTGCGTAAAAGTTCAACAGCTTCTTGACCATTTTTTGCTAATTGTGCATTAGCTGATAGTTGCTCTGGTAAGCTACGTAAAACTTGTTTACGGGCCATATTAGAGTCATCACAAACAAGAACTGAAAAGCTCATGTAATGGGTAATCCTTTATTTTTTTTATTTTATGGCGTTAATCTACCTTAAATAAGCGGTACTGTTAATTAATAAAGTACAAAATGCTGATTTTTTATGCTTTTAATGACGATCTCTCTAATAATTGCACAATATAACAACAAGCTAATAATAATACGGTCAAAAATTAGTGATAATTTTGCCGTGATACTTTTATTTTTTTACCTAATTAGAAGGTGATTATTAGGTTAATTAACACGATAGACATTATTGTCGAAAGGGTATAAATCGCAATAGCTTTCCAGCTGTATGTTTTGAATTTCATCATTTATCTCTTCATCTATTGATTATAACAATGGCTAATAAATTGTCATATCCTGTGAATTTAAATTAGTATTCAAATACTAAGCGATATTCGTGCCACAATATAATGTAAGTTGAAGAAATTGTTGATAATTTTATTAGTCTAATACTGAATTGATTTTATCTTCTTTATAAAAAGATTTATTTGTTCGCTCATTTATCCCCTACGAGGATATTATGACCATTAAAGAGTCGGCCATTGTAATTGGTTTTGGTGGGATTTTAACCACGTTTTAGCTGAAGCGTAGTTAGGGTAGTTAAGCGCAACTAATTGCCAAAACTTAGTTGAATGATTCATGTGCCTAAGATGACAAAGCTCGTGAACTATTACATAATCGATAATCCATTTAGGCGTCATGGCTAATAAAGAACTGAAACTCAGTTCACTTCTACTATTACAGCTGCCCCATCTAGACTTATATAATCTGACTTTAAACGATTTGGGTAAAACACCAATTTTTTCCGCATAATGAGATAAGTTTTCATCAATATAAGCATAAGTTTGCTGCTTTAACCAAGCTTCAAGTTGTTGCTTTACATATTTATCTTGGTTCTTTATATCATCAGCTACTTTGATTTTTAATTTACTAGCGAGAGTCGCTATGATGATATCTTGATGAAGCGTTATTTCTGGAAATAGACCATAATGAATATCAAGTGTTTTAAGTTCGCCATTAATAAGCAATTGGCTATCTTTTTGATAATGATTATTTTGAGTGGCAGGTTGTGCGTTTTGCTCGGCAATTTTTCTGTGCAGCCAAAGGCTTTTTGATTTAACAATGTTCGCTATATCATCTTCAGAAACATATTTTGGCGCACGGATTATAATTTTTCCGTGCTTAACTTGTAAGCCAACCGTTTTTCTTTTAACGCTACGAATGAGCTGATATGACAACATAATTCAATATTATCTAGTGTTAAGTAAAGATAAATTCAAACCAGTACAGCGCACTTTATTTACTTGTGCTCGCTTTAGCCTTACGTGGCGCTTTTACTTTTGCTGTTGCTTCAATTTCTGGCGACGAGTCAGTGCTATTTACTGTTTCAACTGGTGCTGTAACGTTCTTTTTAGCAGCAGTCTCTGGCTTAGCTTTCTTAGCTTGCAAAGCAACAAGCACATCTTCACGATTCTTAGCTAGATAAATACAGAGTTCTTCACGCACTTTTTCATCAATATTAAAGCTGCTGGCTTCAAACATCTCGGCTAAGCTGTCAGCCATATCAAGCATTTTGTCATACTCGTCTGCTGCTTTTTTATCCATGAATGTTTCTACCTCCACACCTTGTCTAATGACGACAAATCGACTTTCAACTGCCATTTTTTTTCCCTTATAGGATCAATATTACGCTTGATGGTTTTATCATATACGATTTAAAACCGCTTATACAATCAAAATTAACTGTACAAAACAACAGTATCATACGAGGTTTTCATTAAAATACAATCATTTTATAAAACCTCGTTATTGATAAATACTGTTTTAACCGATAGTAACTATAGTAATCTTACTCTAAATTTACGACCTTTTAACTTGCCATCACTAAGTTTTTTAAAGGCTTGTTTGGCAAACTTTCGACTTACAGCTACATAAGCCCAGTTATCTGATAATTGAATTTTTCCCACTTCGCTAGCTGAAATAGTTTTATCGCCAGTTAGAGCGCCAAGGATATCGCCCGCACGTACTTTTTGCTTTTTACCGCCATCTATTTGTATTGTTGCCATTTTCGGAGAATACACCGAGGCGTTTAATACACTAGCGTCTGGCAGTAATTCGCCTTCGATAGTTCGGTCAAGGTAATCTTCTAATAAACCTATTTTGTAGCTTTCTTTTTCACTGAAAAAAGAACAAGCAATACCTGTGCTACCCGCTCGGCCTGTGCGGCCAATACGGTGTACATGAATTTCGCTATCACGAGCGATATGATAATTAAATACTGCATCTAGCGCATCAATGTCTAAACCACGCGCGGCAACATCGGTGGCGACTAAAATTGAAATACTTTTATTGGCAAAGCGAACTAATACTTCGGTACGATCTCTTTGCTCTAAATCGCCATGTAAATCTTGAACATTAAAACCGTAATTACGTAGTTCATTGACAACAATTTGTACGTCTTTTTTGGTGTTACAAAAAACGATGCTTGATTCAGGTTGATGCTTTAATAACAATAAACGGATACCGTCGATACGCTCGCTGTCATTCTCTACCTTATAAAAATGCTGTGATATGGTGCTTTCTTCGTGATTCCCCTCAACGGTTACCTTGGTCGGTGATTGCATTATTTTTTTAGCAATATCGGCAATTTCTGCCGGGTAAGTTGCACTAAATAATAAGGTTTGTCGTTGTTGAGGAATTTGGCTAATAATAAAGTCAACGGAGGCTTGGAAGCCCATTTCTAGCATACGGTCGGCTTCATCGAGCACTAGCATATTCACATCGTCTAATTTCAATGTGCCTTTACCTAAATGATCTTCAATTCTTCCTGGCGTGCCAACAATGATATGAGCGCCATGCTCTAAAGAACCGACTTGCGGGCCAAAAGGCATACCGCCACAAAGGGTCAATATTTTTATGTTATGGATGGCACGGGCCAATTTACGAATTTCTTTCGCTACTTGGTCGGCTAATTCACGTGTTGGACAAAGGATCAGTGTTTGAATACGAAAACGTTTTACGTCTAGTTTTTCTAAAACACCTAGGCCAAAGGCAGCGGTTTTACCAGAGCCTGTTTTACCTTGGGCAATAACGTCACCACCGGCAATAATAGTTGGCAAGCTTTGGGCTTGAATGTCGGTCATCTGTTGATAACCCATAGACTCTAAATTTTGAATTAACTCAGGTTTGAGTTGTAAGGTGGAAAAACTAAGCTGGCTCAACGGGAATTCCTTGGCATAAAAATAATACGTCATTTTACCTTGTTTAAATGCTTATTACTCGATAAAAAAACGAATCATATTGCCAGCACACTTTTCTGGTTGTTCAAGCGGTAACATATGGCCGGTGTCGGCAAGTGTTATTAAAGAAATCAGCGGCGATTGCGTTAAAATAGCGGTAATGCGCGTTAACTTAACCAGCGAGTCATTATCACCAATTAAGAACTGAATGGGGATGGCAAGCGTAGGAAGTTTTACTAATAAATTCTCGCGTTGGGTGGTCACTGTTAATTGATGGATAAGTGTTTCCTTACCCAACTCAATATCCATTGCTCGAATACAGTTAATGATGCCTTGATTGTTGTGTTTGCTTGCATGCAGCAGTGCAGTTATACGTTTGCTGGTGATGCCTGAGTAACCATGCAATTTAACATAAGCAATCGTGCGGCTGCGCTCTTTTAATTGAGCAGGTGGCAACAAATAAGACATATTAGAAATAAGCAGTAGTTTGTTAATTTTATTAGGATATTTCAGCGCAAAAGCCGACGCGATATATCCCCCTAAAGAAAAACCCGCTAAATTTATTCTTCCTACTGGGAATTTTTGTTCAAGCGCAGTGACTATTTTATCAATACTATTTTCCACGGGGATGGCAATGTGGATAAGCTCCACATTTTCAGGTAAGTAAGTGATGCAAGCCTGCCACAGACGTTGATCGCACATGGTACCCGGTAGGCAATATATTTTAATCGTCATATTGTGTGTTCATAACAAGCTAAAAATAGATAACGCTACTGAATAACATCATCAAATAGTTGCACGTTAACCATTTCATTAGCGGGAACGTTGCCTTGGTTTGCCGGTAAAACAATATAACAGTTGGCCGTCGACATGCTGGTTAAAATTCCTGAGCCTTGACTACCTGTACTGGTAACTATCATCTCGCCTTGGTGATTGGTTGACAATATCGCCCGTTGAAAGTCCATGCGTCCGGCGCGCTTATTTAATTGGGTGGCTGTTTTTACTTTTAATAGCGGTAACTTTTTAGCTTGGGCATGCTGTAATTTTAACAACGCGGGTACTGCCAATTGATGTGCGGTGACCAAGGCTGAAACAGGGTTGCCGGGTAAGCCAAAAAAGTAACTATTAGGTAATTTTCCAAAAGCAAAAGGCTTACCGGGTTTCATGGCTATTTTCCAAAAACCAATTTCGCCTAATTGTTCAAGTATCAACTTAGTATAATCGGCGTCACCTACAGAAACACCTCCTGAGGAAATTACAACATCGGCTTGCTGATCGGCTTGTTCAAATGCAGTGCGTATTGCTTGTTCATCGTCAGCGATAATACCAAAATTAATCACCGTAACATTCAGTTTAGTCAACATCGCAATTAATGCATGGCTATTACTTTCATAAATATCACCGTCATTAAGGACTTCGCCCGGAGATTTTAATTCATCGCCGGTTGCTAATACAGCAACAGTAATTTTACGATAGACTTCTACTATTGGTACACCTAAAGATGCCAGTACACCAATATCTATCGCCGAAAGTTTTTTACCTCGGCTAAAAACGGGTTGGTCTATTGCGATATCTTCACCGGTAAAGCGAATGTTATCGTTAAATTCTCGGTTTTCTAGGAATGTAATGCCGGTATCTTTTGCTTGGCAGTTCTCTTGCATTTCAACGGTATCACAACAACTTGGTAATTTTGCACCTGTCATTATACGAATACATTCACCGATTTTACATTCACCTTGAAAAGGCGCGCCAGCCATTGACCGGCCAATCATAGTTAATGTATCGGTCGTTTGTAAACTTGCCCATTTAAAGGCATAACCGTCCATAGCTGAATTATGATGAGGAGGAACATTTAATGGGCTCGAAATGTTGCGAGCTAGCACACGATTTAAACCTAATGCTAAAGAAACCGACTCAGTTTTATCGATCGGCGTAATCGCCGACAACATTTTTTCCATCGCTTGTTCGAAAGGTAATAATCCAGGAGCAGAACAACAATCAACCATAAGTAACTCTTCTTTTATATTTATTTTTACACGGCAAATTAGCACCGCCTGCTTGTTATTCCCATTCGCGTCTATTGCAATTTACTTAACGGCATAGGAATACGTTATTATGACGTAAATTTACTCATCAATAATACGTGTAAAGTGATGACTTTTTGATGCAAATCAAAATTACTTATCGTCTAGCCGTATTTTAATAGTGAAATAGTTTACTATACTTGTATTCATTAAATGAATTATTCGCCGAGCTTTTCTAGCTAAATCTTTTTTTAGAATGCTATTTAAGCCGTGGTTAATAGTAATTTTGCTATAACCACCAGGGTTAACAGGGAAACTTGTTAGCCTCCCTACATTTGGAAAGGTGAGATGTTAACAGACAACTTCGGTCGCAAGTTTTATTACTTGCGCCTCTCTATTACTGACGTTTGCAACTTCCGTTGCACCTATTGCTTGCCTGATGGTTATTCATGCGACCATGATCGTGATTTTCTCTCCTTTGATGAAATTAAGCGTGTTGCCAACGCTTTTGCTCAAATGGGTACAGAGAAAATCCGTATTACCGGTGGCGAACCTTCATTGCGTAAAGACTTACCTGAAATTATTGCTGCTTGTAAGCAAACGCCCGGTATTAAAAAAGTCGCGATAACCACTAATGGTTATAAATTACCTGAACATCTGCAAGGCTGGCTAGATGCTGGAATTGACGCGATTAATATCAGTATTGATAGTCTTGACCCGCGCATGTTCCATTCAATCACCGGTCATAATAAGTTACCCCATATTTTAAAAGGTATAGATATGGCGTTGGCAGATGGTCGTGCAACAATTAAAATTAATACCGTATTAATGCGCGAATACAATGGTCACGACATTAAAACCTTTCTTGATTGGCTGAAAGTGACTCCGGTGACTTTGCGCTTTATTGAATTAATGCAAACGGGTGATAACCAAGAATTTTTTGATGCACAACATGTACAAGGTGCACGTATTAAGCAAAATTTAATATTAGATGGTTGGTTACCTGTAGTTAACGATAAAGCAGCAGGCCCAGCACAAGAGTTTTATCATCCTGATTATCAAGGTAAAATCGGTTTAATTATGCCGTACAGTAAAGACTTTTGTAATACTTGTAATCGTTTGCGGGTCAGTTCATTAGGTAAATTACATTTATGCTTATTTACCGAAGAAGGTTTACCGTTAAAAGAGTATTTACAGCAAGATGATATTGAGCCATTGAAAGCACAGATTCGCGCGATGATGACCGATAAAAAAGCCACACATTTTCTGCAAGATAAACTCACCGGTGCCACCAAAAACCTTGCGATGTTGGGTGGCTAAGATGAATGCAGCTTTGTTTAATCAAGGATGTTTAGGCGTAGTGCTAGCGGGTGGGAAATCTTCTCGTATGGGTAGCAATAAAGCTTTGTTAATGCGTAATAAGACTGCAGTAAATGGCAAAGAAAATATGCTCAGTTTTAGTAAGAACTTGCTGAAAAATATTGGTATAAATAACATTGTCGTCAGTGGAAACATTGATGGGGCTGATGTTAACAGCGAAAATTTTGTTACTGACCAATTTGCAGAACTTGGCCCAATGGGGGGTATTTACAGTGTTATTAAAAAATACCAACCTAAATCATTATTGATATTACCGGTTGATTTACCTTTAATGACCAAGGAAACACTTGCGCAGTTAAAAATAAAAGGTGAGTTAGCTCAAAAAGCCTGCTTTTTTTCTGATCATTTTTTACCACTTTATTTACCTAACAATGCTTTTGTTGAGCAATTCTTTACCACGCATTTTCTCCAGTATTTGCAAGGTAATAAAGGTGGGTTAAGCGAAAAAAATAACCCTAAGAAAAATGGTCCGTCTATTCGTTCGATGTTTGCACAAGTGCCACATCAAGTTTTAGCTGTAAAGTCACCACAGTGTTTATTTAATACCAATACACCGCAAGAATGGCAACAAGCGCAGCAACGCTTTTCTGTGTGAATTTTTGCGTTTTTTATTTAACAATCAACAGAAAACTAATAAAATTTAGGAAAAATCATGAGCTCTTTACATAGCGGTAACGCTTTTATTCCCTTATCAATTGCGGTATTAACTGTTTCTGATACCCGTGATGAATCAAATGACACATCAGGGCAAGTACTTGTTGAACGCTTAACTGAAGCGGGTCATAAACTTGCCGATAAAGTGATTGTTAAAGATGATGTTTATCAACTACGCGCCATTGTTTCAAAATGGATTGCTGACGATAATGTCCAAGCGATAATTTCGACCGGCGGCACCGGATTTACTGCTCGTGATAATACTCCTGAAGCCTTAGTACCTTTATTTGATAAAAATGTCGAAGGTTTTGGTGAAGTTTTCCGGGCTATTTCGCTTGATGAAATTGGCACGTCGACAATTCAGTCGCGAGCGTTTGGCGGCATTGCTAATAGCACAGTTATTTTATGTGTGCCGGGCTCAACTAATGCCTGTCGTACTGCTTGGGATAAACTCATTAGAGAGCAACTTGATGCGAGCCATCGCCCTTGTAATTTTGTACCTCATTTAAAAATGGCAGAAGTTTGTGAGACGCGCGACTAATGACTACTTTAGCAAATAATAACCATGTTAACGCCTTAAGCCATGTCAACAAACGTGGTGAAGCAAATATGGTTGATGTTACCGATAAAGCGCTGACGTCACGGTCTGCGACGGCCGAAGGTTATATCCAAATGTCGGCACATACCTTGTCGTTAATTACCCAAGGTGATAATAAAAAGGGTGATGTATTTTCTGTCGCTCGCATTGCAGGTATTCAAGCAGCAAAAAAGTGCAGTGATTTAATTCCTCTTTGTCATCCGTTGATGTTAACTAAAGTAAATGTTGATTTCACCATTGATGAAGAACGTAGCCAAGTGCATGTGACAAGTTTATGTAAACTAACCGGACAAACGGGTGTCGAAATGGAAGCCTTAACAGCGGTTGCTGTTGCGTGTTTAACATTATTTGATATGTGTAAAGCCGCTGACCCTTTAATGGAAATTCACGGTATTCGTGTAATGACTAAGGAAGGGGGTAAATCAGGCTCTTGGCAAGCAAAAGCAGAGCAAGCTTTAGAAGATTCAAAGAATAAAGGATAAGCTATGATCAAAGTAATATTTTTTGCCGCGTTGCGAGAACAGCTCGGCTCTGCGGGTACTGAAATAAGTGCTGACCTTGCTACTACCGTCGCTGAAGTTAAAGTGGCGTTAGGTGAAAAAAATAATGATTGGCAACATTACCTCACCAATAATTCATTACTTTGTGCGGTTAATCATCAAATGGTTAATAATGATTTTTTGGTGAAAGCAGGAGACGAAGTGGCTTTCTTTCCACCCGTCACCGGAGGATAAAATAGTTAATATGGCGAGTCTCAATAATAAGTACCCAGAGATCAGTATTCAAACCGAAGACTTTGATCACGGTGTTGAAGTTAATCTGTTAGAGAATGATAATGTTGAAGATGGTGCCGTTGTTACCTTTAGCGGTCGAGTGCGCAATAATAACTTGGGTTTGAAAGTTAAAGGATTATTCCTTGAGCACTACCCTGATATGACTGAAAAGCTATTAGCTGAAATCATTGATACGGCAAAAAAACGCTGGGATATTGGCCGTGTAAAAGTCATTCACCGAATCGGCCAGTTAGCCATAGGTGAACAAATTGTTTTTGTTGGTGTAACTAGTAAACATCGTCAAGATGCATTTGCTGCTAATGAATTTATTATGGATTTTTTAAAAGTGGCCGCGCCATTTTGGAAAAAAGAACTCACTGAACTTGGTGAAACCTGGTTAGCAGCGAAAGCCAGTGATAAAGAAAAAGCACAGGCGTGGAGTAAATAGCTTTGGCATTAATGCTGGCGAGTATATCTACTCGTTTTTTATTGATAGCGCTACTTATGTTACCGATAACTTTAGTTGCGGCTAAAGACACGGCAAGTGAGAATGAAGCACCCTTGCGCATTGCCGTTGCTTCGAATTTTGCACCGACATTAAAACAGTTACTAGCTCGCTTTAATTCAAATCAAAAACAATTTTTATCACCAATTCTTATCGCGGCATCCAGTGGTACTTTATTTCTACAAATTGAACATGGCGCTACTTTTGATGTGTTTTTATCTGCTGACAGTGAACGACCACAATTATTATCAACAAGCGGCTTAGCGGTGAGTGGAAGTCTGCAAACCTATGCTTTTGGGCAGCTAGCTCTCTGGTCTGCAAAGGGTAATATTGACAGCGATCTCTTGGTAGCCCTTAATAATAATAAACATCGCCTTGCCATTGCTAACCCCAGGATTGCGCCCTACGGTAAGGCTGCTAAGCAAGTATTAGAAAATTTACAACGTTGGGATGATTATAAAGACCGATTAATTCAAGGAATTAATATTGGTCAAACGTTTCAGCAAACACGTTCGCAAGCGGTAAACTTAGGCATTGTCAGTAATAGTCAATTAGTGCTCAATAATTTTAAGGGAGTATTGATCCCCTCACATTTACATCAACCAATAAAACAGCAATTAGTTATTTTAAAGCACAGTAAAAAAATAGCTCAAGCCGAACGTTTTGTTACCTTGTTGATGAGTAAGCAAGCTCAACAGTTTATTACTGAATCAGGTTATGCATCGTCGAATGAGATCAATGCCAATGAGTAATACCCACCCAGATATGCTGGCGCTGATCACTACATTAAAAATGGCGGGCTTAACCACGGTTATTTTAATGTTAATTGGCACGCCACTCGCTTGGTATCTCGCTAAAATGCAAAGCCGTTCGAAAGTTTTTATTGAAGCATTAGTGGCTTTACCTTTAGTGCTACCACCGACAGTACTGGGATTTTATTTATTATTGTTGTTTTCTCCACAATACCTTCCAGGACAAATTTGGCAACAGGCAACCGGTCAACAACTAGCGTTTAGCTTCTCTGCTATTGTTATTGGCTCTGTTTTATACTCTTTACCCTTTGTTGTGCAACCATTACAAAAGGCATTTGAGCAATTGGGCGATGACTTATTAGAAGCAGCAGCTATGCTTGGTGCTAGCGCTTTCGATCGATTTTTTACTGTTGTTATGCCGATGACTAAAGCCAGTTTTATTACCGCAGCCAGTTTAGGCTTTGCTCATACGGTTGGTGAATTTGGTGTGGTCTTAATGATTGGTGGTAATATTCCAGGTGAAACCCGTGTGCTGTCAATTGCCTTGTTCGATCATGTTGAAGCGTTCGATTATGCACAAGCACACCTTATTTCAATAAGTTTAGTTATCTCATCGCTTGTTCTATTATCTTTAATTTATTTACTGAATCGGCCTGCTAAAAATAAACGAGTTAAATCAAAGAGGTTTAATTAATGGCTGAGCTAGCACTAAATTTCACCGTTGAGCATGACGAGTTTTCATTAACAATTGATGACAAAATATCTTTAACCGGTATCACGGGGATTTTTGGTCATTCTGGCTCTGGAAAATCAACCTTATTGAAAGTGATCGCCGGATTAGAACAACAAGCACATGGCAAGGTATTACTTGATGATGAATACTTATTTAATAGCGAGGCAAAAACGTTTGTTGCGCCACATCAACGTCGCATAGGTTTAGTTTTTCAAAATAGTCGCTTGTTTCCTCATTTAAATGTCGAAGAAAACCTACGTTTTGGGCAAAAACGACATAAGAATTGTCGGTTAAGTTTTGCAGAAATAGTTGAACTCACCCAGCTTGAAAGCTTGCTCGATAAAGCGGTTACTCAACTCTCTGGGGGCGAGCAACAGCGTGTTGCATTAGCGCGTGCGATATTAGCTGAGCCAAGATTGTTATTACTTGATGAGCCCTTGAGTGCACTTGACGATAAAAATAAAATTATCTTGTTAGCTTTACTCGACAGGGTCAAGAGACAGCTTGATTTACCAATGTTATATGTCAGCCATTCTTTAGATGAGCTTCAACAACTAGCCGATAAGCTATTGGTTATTTCTTCAGGAAAAGTGAGTCATCATGGTGATATTCACCACGTTATTCATCAACTAACCACCAATAACGAAATATTGCATCAAACCAGCTTATCATTGATGGTGAAAGAGCATTTACCCGAATACGGCTTAACAAGTTTACGTTTAGGCGAGCAACAAATATTTATTGCTTGTGACAGTCCATCAGACAAAAAGAAAAAAGTGCGCTGCATTATTGCCGCTAGTGATATTAGCATTACTTTACATGAACCTATCGAAAGCTCTATTGTTAATCACTTACATGGCGAAATAACAGCAATTAGTCATATCATATCGTCTGATGGCGCTAATGCTCAAATGCTAATAACGGTTAATTGCTCAGCACAACCCTTTTTTGTCACCATTACGACTTGGTCGGCTAAGCGCTTATCGTTAATGCTGGGTCAAAGTATATTTATTCAATTTAAAGCGAATGCAGTACGTTCACTGCGTTAACTTTCTTTAGGAACTATTTAGCTGATGTTATCTCAACACGAACAACTACGTTACAGCCGTCAAATTATGCTCAATAAAATAGGTGAGCAAGGGCAGTTAGCCCTGCGTGAAGCCAAAGTACTAATCGTTGGTGTTGGTGGGCTAGGTAATCCGGCCAGTTTATATTTAGCGGCCGCCGGAGTAGGAACTTTATTTATTGCCGACGGTGATAAGGTTGAGATGACCAATTTACAGCGACAGATATTATTCACTGAAAATGATATCGGTAATAATAAAGCTGATGTTGGTGCTGAGAAATTGCAACAGCATAACAGTGACATTACTATTGAAGTCGTTGATGAGATGCTTGATGAAGAATTAGCAAACTATTACATTGAACAGGTCGATGTGGTCCTTGATTGCACCGACAATATCACCACACGTTATTTATTAAATAAAATCTGTGTTGAGCAAAAAACACCATTAATCGTTGGGGCGGCTACGGGGTTTGACGGTCAGCAATTAGTCATTGATCCTCGAAATCCAGCAAGTGCTTGCTATCAGTGCTTATTTCCTGAAAGTGAAAAAGCGCCGACCCAAAATTGTCAAACCCTTGGTATTGTCGGTCCGGTATTAGCGATTATAGCCGGTATGCAATCGTTACAGGCCATTAAATTATTAACAGGCAACACCATACATATTAATCAGTTAAATCTCTTTGATGGTTTATCAAATCAATGGCAACAATTTACCCTAAATAAACAGGACGATTGTCCGGTTTGTCGAACGAGCTAGATAATTCATGCTCATTAACGACACTGAGTTAAATGAACTAACTCAGTGTCGCTTCATATGGCTATGAGTGTCTACTCACTTGCGATGCTTTTTTTCTTATCTTCTGCTGCGATTGTTAGTAACGTTGTGGCAATATAGGCGTTAATTTGGTCTTCAAGTACGTTTAGAGGGACGGAACCATTTTTCAAAATTTGATGATGAAATTCGCGAACATCAAAATTTTGTCCCAATTCAGCTGCTGTTTTTTTACGGAGATTTCTGATGGTTATCTCACCAATTTTGTAAGATAACGCTTGTCCAGGCCATGATATATAACGATCAATTTCTGTTTTCACATTGTGTGATGAAAGTGCGGTGTTATCGGTCATAAAGTTTATGGCACGCGCTCTTGACCAGTCCATAACATGCATGCCGGTATCAACAACAAGACGGGCTGCCCGCCACATTTCATAGGTCAGGCGACCAAAATTACTATAGTGGTCTTGGTATATGCCGGCTTCAATACCTAACCATTCAGCATACAAGCCCCAACCTTCACCAAAAGCTGAAATATAGGCATTTCTTCGGTATGAAGGTAGGTTATCTAATTCGCCATTTAATGATATTTGCAGATGATGCCCAGGGACACCCTCATGTAAGGTTAAAGCGGGTAATACATAAAGGGGACGTTTATCTAACGCGTAGGTATTAACCCAATAATAACCGGGCTGAGTATCATTTTGCGCACGAATGTAGCGCCCAGTAGTATACTTAGGTGCGATGCTGTCTGGTACTGGTGCAACGCCATAAGGTGTGCGGGGTAAATGCTTAAAGAGTGCGGGTAATTTAGCATCCATTTGTTTGGCAATATACGCAGCTTCTTTAAGTAACGCTAACGGCGTTTTTGCATAAAACTGTTCATCAGTTCGTAAGAAATCGGTGAACTCAGAAAAAGTCCCTTTAAAACCAGTTTTTACAATGATCTCAGCCATTTCTTGACGAATACGTTTTACTTCACTCAAACCTAAGGTATGAATTTGCTCAGGTGTCATATTTGTTGTGGTGTAGTGTTTAACTCTATTGCGATAAAATTCATTACCGTTAGCTGTCGCCGAAACGCCAATAGTTTTACGGGCATTTGGAAAATACTCTTTGGTAAAGAATTGATAGTAGTGCTGATAAGCAGGAATAACTTTAGTTTTTAATAGCGCAATAAGCTGGCTTTTTTTATCAGAAAGCACGTCAGGAGAAATTAAATTTGACGCTGTGCTAAAAGGCTTAAGAAATTCAGAATTTTCAGCATGCTTAGGAATAAAGGCAAGTATTGACTGTTCATAGCCGATTAATACCGCTTGAGGTTGAGTGATCCCTGTCGATAATCCCTGCTGCATCCAATAAATGTTTTGATCAAAATATAGCGGAAGCGCCGATAATTTATTCAAATAGAAGTCGATATCTTTTTCTTTATTAAATGCTGTATTGTTGATGAAAAAACTTAAATTTGAGTGAAAGCCTGATTCAGCATTGAATGGCATGTAATGAGCTTTAAAATAATACTCAGCAATACTATTATCAAGTTGGGCTTTAATAATTGCATAATTAATTTTATTATCGTCTGACAGTGACGTTTGATTTATCTTTTCAAATGCTGCCGCGATAGTGAGACGTTGTTGGTATTTTTTTTCCAACATTTCTGGTGATAAATCAGGCCAATAGCTTTCTTCGTTTAGTGCTGCACTTTTTTGATAAATACCTTTACTGGCACGATGATCTAACAGGGCTTTAACCGTACTATCAAATTTTTCGTTAGCGGTGGTCTGTGGCGAGTTTTTGCTATTCATGGTGAGTTGACAAGCGCTAAGTGAAACAAGAATAGCGGGCACGACCAGAAACTTACACAAAGAAAAATTCATATTTTATTAAATTCCTACGGTTATAAACAGCTAATAAAGTAACGTAATTTTATCCAAGTAAATAGTATTGTACGACGAATTGTTCTTCTTATCCGATCAAGCACCTGACAAGTACAGCATTTGCGCGAAACTGAGTTTTCGTTATCTTAACGAAAAGCAGTTGAGTTTAGAGTATTTTTCTATAAATTGCTTTTATATGAATTAATTTTGCGTATTGGTTGTTTTAGTTGGTTTTTTATTGCTCATTAGTGCGGTTTTGCTAGAATTATTTATCGAAACAACGTACGAGCCGTCAATCATGTCACTTGAAAATCACTTTCTTCCTTTTAGAAATAATATCATTGGTCAATCATTAAGCCATGAAATCAATGGTAAGCAATTAGATATTGTTTACGCTGATTGGACTGCAAGTGGTCGACTTTATGCGCCAATTGAACATTATATCAGCCATACCTTAGGGCCTTTTGTCGCTAATACCCATACCGAAACTAATTTAACCGGGTGTGCGATGACGAATGCATATCATGATGCGCAAAAAATAATAAAACGCCATGTAAATGCCTGCGATAATGACGTATTAATCACGGCAGAAGCAGGAATGACCGGTGTTATTAATAAGTTTCAACGTATTCTAGGTCTACGTATTCCTGAGCGTATGCAAGAGCAAGTGAAGTTTGATGACTGTGATAAACCCGTTGTTTTCATTACCCATATGGAACACCATTCAAACCAAACTACTTGGTATGAGTGTGATATCACGTTAGAGATTATTGACCCTGACAGCCATGGTTTACCATCGCTTGAACATCTACAATTATTGTTAGAAAAGTACCAAGCTAGAAAAGTAAAAATAGGCTCGTTTTCTGCTTGTTCCAATGTCACTGGCATTAAAACCCCTTATCACTTGTTAGCAGAAAAAATGCACGAACACGGCGGCTTATGTTTTGTTGATTTTGCTTGTTCAGCTCCTTATGTTGATATTGATATGCATCCAACAAACTCCAAGCAAAGTTTAGACGCCATTTATTTCTCTCCTCATAAATTTCTTGGTGGGCCTGGCAGTTCGGGAGTGCTTATCTTCAATAAAATGCTCTATAAAAACAGAGTACCCGATCACCCCGGAGGTGGAACAGTCACTTGGACCAACCCATGGGGAGAGCACAGCTTTTTCAATAATATTGAAATGCGTGAAGATGGCGGAACTCCTGGATTTTTACAGTGTATTCGTACTGCCTTAGCGATAAAAGTAAAGAACGCTATGGGCGTTAACAACATTACCGCCCGTGAAAAAGAAATTACTGATTATGTAATGACTGAATTAGCCAAAAATGACAACGTAGTGATGCTAGAAAAGAATGTTAAAGACCGTTTAGCTATTGTTTCTTTTTACATACCTAATGTTCATTATAATTTAGTGGTACGATTGCTCAACGATAAGTTTGGTGTTCAAACGCGTGGTGGTTGTTCATGTGCGGGCACTTATGGTCATATATTATTGAATGTTGATCATGATACGTCTAACAAAATCACTGAAAAAATTAATAGGGGTGATTATGCTGAAAAACCTGGTTGGATACGTGCGTCATTTCATCCTACGACCTCTGATAAAGAAGTCAGGTATATTGTTGAAGCGATTAATCAAGTCACTGAAAATATTGTTGAATGGGCGAAAGAATACCGTTTTAACCCTGCTACAGGAGACTTTGAACATAAAAATTCTGCGGTTGAATATCCAAGTCTCAATGACTTTAATGCCTTAGTGCTACCCGATGTTGCAAGGATAGACACTCAATGTCAGAGGGATCTAGTACAAAATCACGTGGCTGAAATTAAAACACCAGCTTCATTATTTAAGAAAATATTTGGCTAGTTACTGAATGTCATCCGAATGAGTGGTGTAATGATTATTTTTCAAAGTGAATGATCATTTCCGCAGCCACACAATGACATTCGTCTGGGCATTCTGGGCATTCATAGCCTTGCTTACTGAGTTCATTCCAGCGTTCTGGATGTTCTTTAATTAACACGCCACCACATTTAGTGAAATATTTTACTGCGCTATTACCGGGGCTTTGTTTCCATAAATGACTAACACCCGCATTTGCACCTTGTTTAATTGCTGCTTGTGTTGATAATTTGAGTAGCTGACTGCCAACACCGTAACCACGATAATTCTCATCAACGGTATTACATTTGAAATAACAAACTTTTTCGCTGGGTTGTTGCCATAATTCAGGGCTGCACCAAGCGTCAATTTCCCATTGATTAATGGCGTAAGTTAAGCGAAAACCTATCAATACGTTATCTAGATAAGCGACAAAGTTTGCATTGATTTCGCTACTATCAGCTATTTTTAATATACCTTTTCTATACCAGACGCCCATGTTTGAGTCGTCAATATAACCAGCACCATGAACAGCTGTGCCTAAGGCAATTATTGCTGAAAAATCGCTGGGTAACATTTCACGATATAAGACTTGAGACTTTACTGAATTAAACTGTTTTTTCATTTTTTATATTTGTTTAAATAAAGTGATTTTTAGAAAATTGATCTTAGCAAATTTCCTATAAATACGGTAAAGTTTCTGTGGTTTTCTTTATTAAAGTAGTTTTGAAAAATGTACGATCCTTTACACGATAAATCTCCTGGTTGTGGTGCCCCATACCCTAAAAGTTACTGGGCTGAAAATGCAGATGTTGAAACAAATGCCCCAGCAAGTGACGGACAAATTAATCAAGACGTAGATGTTGATGTTGCTATTATAGGCGCTGGTTATACCGGGCTTTCTTGTGCGCTACATTTAGCGCGTGAACATGGTATTAAGGCGCATGTGTTAGAGGCAAATCAAACGGCTTGGGGTTGTAGTGGGAGAAATGCTGGCTTTATTCTCAAGTCTTCAGGACGTAAGTCTTATAGCGATATGGCGCAAAAATGGGGTGAAGAAGTGATGCGCGGCATTTATGATGAAATGTGCGCTGGCGTTGAAACGGTAAAATCACTGATCGCTGAAGGTATTGACTGTGACGTACAAACGCGTGGTTTTTTAAAAGTAGCGCATAAGCCGAGCAAATTAGCTGAGCTTATTAGCCAAGCAAAACTGCAACAAAAAACCTTTGCAGGTATTAAAAATAGTGATGTGGAGATTTTAACGAGAAACGAAGTTCGTCAACAATACATGGACGATAAAAATGCTTATGGCGCGATTCGCTATCAAGACGGTTTTGGTTTAAATCCGTTGAAACTGGCCTGGGGCTATCAGCGATTAGCACGTGAAGCCGGCGCTAAAGTTCATACCAGCTCTCCAGTGTTAGATATTTTAGATGAAGGGCACCAACAAAAATTGATAACACCTCAAGGTGTTGTTACGGCTAAAAAGATTGTTATTGCTACCAACGGATATACACCTAAAGGGTTTCATTCATTAACAACCGATCGAACGTTGCCGGTACTTTCACAAATTATTGTCACCGAACCTTTGTCAGAGCAGCAGTTAGCCGATTGTAACTTTTTAACGTCGAATGTAGTGATGGATACACGAGCGCTAAAATACTATTACAGAAAGCTGCCCGACAACCGCATTCTATTTGGTGGGCGTGGCGCAATAACGGGCAAGTCTGCTGATGATCCTTATTACGCACAGCGTTTGTTGGCAGTGTTAAAAACAAGTTTTCCACCGTTAGCTAAGTTAAACTACCAGTATGCTTGGTCAGGTTGGATCTGTATGTCGCTAGACGACTTACCTCATATTTATCAAAACCCTAAGAAAAATGTTTTTTATAGCATGGGTTACTGTGGCTCTGGCGTGTCATTTTCGGTGCAAGCAGGTAAGCGGTTGGCTGAAAAAGTCGCTGAAAAAGCTATTGATCCTAAAA
Organism: Colwellia sp. BRX10-9; assembly: GCF_014077405.1. NCBI lineage: Bacteria > Pseudomonadati > Pseudomonadota > Gammaproteobacteria > Alteromonadales > Colwelliaceae > Colwellia > Colwellia sp. BRX10-9. The sequence continues at coordinate 51,062 of NZ_JACGVV010000006.1, forward strand.
TAGAAAACTTGCCTCTTTATAATTGTCAGTTACCAAAATTTCCGTTTGCACCATTGCGACGAGTTGGCCAATGGGGATATTTTCATTATGGAAAGATTAAAGATGAGTGGCTCTAGCCATTTTTCTTTGCAAGGTACTCAACTATAATAACGGGTAGTTAGCCAATATTTATAATCCAGTCGCTGGAAACACAAAAAGAAACCGTTATACTTTTACTTATGATGATACTTAAAAAACTACTATTTTTCTTTTACCTTTTTCCGTTCTTTATTTTAGCCGACAACCGTCTAAAGACAGACGGTAATCATCTAGGTAAAGCTAGAGTTACGCTGAAAGTCGCTATAGAGGAAATAGGTTATTCTCCCTATAATTATAAAGAAAATGGAGAAATAAAAGGTTTTACTATTGATGTTCTCGATTATATTAAAGCAAACTCAAAATATGATTTTGAGTTTGTCACTTTACCTTGGCCAAGAGCACTTTATCTCGTTGCAGAAGGTAAAGTTGATCTGATACTTACATTATTTAAAAATAAAAAGCGTGCAAAAACATATCACTTTATTGAACCCTCTTACGGTTATGAGATTAATCAATTATTTACGCTTGCCGATAATAATTTTCAATATAATGGGCGATTAAAGCAATTATTACCTTATTCAATTGGAACCAAAAGAGAGTTTTCCTATGGAAAAGCTTTTGATAGCGCTAACTATCTCACCAAATTACCAGCATTAACTGAAGAAGTATTATTAAAGCTGTTACTGACCAGGCGCATCGATATGGCTATATCTAATCCATATGTTTTTAATCAATTGATTAAAAAAAATAATGTTATCTCTAAAGTTCAGGCGATGGAGCCTTATGTTGCGAAAACGCCAGTCTACCTAGGATTAACCAAAGCTAGGGCGGATTCGAAAGAAATAAAAGAAACACTAGGACAACTCATCAAAAAATTTAAAGCAGCACCTTATTATCAAGTCCTTTTAAATAAATACCAACTCAATTTTAAATAACACACGTTAATTCGGTGAAGTGGTTTACTGGCACAGTAATGTCATGCCGCTAATATATTTCTAACTGATTTATAATGTTTATTACTCAATATTGGTGTGCAAGGGCTAGTTTTTTATAAACACTTACTAGCGCCTAACCTTATCCATACTTTTATTTTTTCTGCGTCTGACAATACTGATCGCCATAGTAATTATTTGAGTAGTTACAATTAACCACAGCTTTTTTATCTGTTGGAGTATTAAAAATTGTCTTGATGTTATTAATAATATTTTTCATCTGAGTTACCTGATTTATTTTCGATAAAACGATTGTCACCTAACATTATCATTCAGTAAATTTCATAAAATTAAATATATCATTCTATAAAATGAAACGATTATTTAAGATAATGATCACTGCACTTCTCAGTAAGTTGTGCGGTAAAAATATTTTTGAGGATAGTCAGCTCATCGGTCCTTACATAATTAGGTCTAATGATTAACGCGATTGTTCTGTGTGGCCCCGGTTCATTTAAATGAATAGCCCGAAGTTCAGATTCGTTATAAGTCAATTGATCTAAGGCCATTTGTGGTACGAGCGTTGTTCCGAGTTTACCGGCAACCATTTGGATCAGTGTATGCAAACTAGCAGAGCCAAAATCAGCACTTTGTTTTGGGTTTTGTAATTGACAAGCCGCTAGTGCATGTTCCTTGAGGCAATGGCCATCTTTTAACAACATTAGTTTTTCTGTCGCTAACTCTTCACTGGTAATTTCTTGGGTTTTCTGTGGACATTCATCCTTATGGCAGACTAAATAGAAGTCTTCTTGCCAAAAACTGAAACTCATTAAACCCTCTATAGGATAGGGTAACGCCAATATCGCTGCATCAATCGCTCCGGTTCGCACCATATCAACTAAGGTATGTGATTGTTCTTCTAGTATCTTCAATTTGAAATTTGGATATTGATGCCTAACTTCGGGTAACACCTTAGGCAAAAGGTATGGACCTATAGTTGGGATGACACCTATCGACATCGAACTAGAAAAAGGTTGATTGTCGCTTTTCGCAATTTGCAATAATTCATCTAGTTCTAGTTTTACTTGGCGAGCCTTATTAAGGATCAGCTGCCCCTTTTGAGTGACTAAGACTTGTTTGTTATTGCGCTCAAATATCATCATTCCCAACTGCTTTTCAAGCTCATTAATGGCCGTACTTAGCGCTGATTGAGAAACATTACATGCCTCTGCAGCTTTTTTAAAGTGTAAAGTCTTTTCGATAGCGAGTGCGTAATGAAGCTGTTTTATTGAAATCATATTTATAACGATAATTTATATTGAACATAGATGTCATCCTAATCGAATTTATTGAATTAGTCATCTTGTTCGCAGGTAACTTATTTTGATATTGATATTCTCGATGGATAATGTGAAACCGACATTCTCATAATCTCTTGTTTAGTTATCATAATAAATATTTGGTGATTCTGTTTTTTAGAATATTAAAATCTATTTAATCAAATTTATTTATCGTTCAACAGAATCTACTATACCCACATCGAAAGCAAACATGCTTTTAAAACAAAACCATTTAACTAAACATTTTTAAATAACAGAGGTAATACCCATGGCTCAAATAGGCAAAACTATCCCAGAATTTAAAGCTCAAGCATTTCATAACGATGAGTTTGTTGAAGTAACATCTGAGAGTACTAAAGGCAAATGGTCAATCTTTTTGTTCTACCCTGCAGATTTTACATTCGTTTGTCCAACTGAATTAGAAGACATGGCAAACCAGTATGAAGAGTTGCAAGGTCTTGGTGTTGAAGTTTACTCGGTATCAACCGATACACATTTTTCACATAAAGCATGGCACGATTCTTCAGAAGCGATTGGTAAAATTAAATTTCCGATGATTGGTGACCAAACTGGCACAATTACTCGTGGTTTTGATGTGATGATTGAAGAAGATCATATGGCACACCGTGGAACATTTTTAGTCGACCCAGATGGTGTTATTCAAGTTGCCCATATTCATGCGGGTGGTATCGGTCGAAGTGCAAAAGATATGGTGCGTAATGTAAAAGCTGCACAATATGTGCGTGAAAATGACGGTGAAGTATGTCCAGCAGCTTGGGAACAAGGTGAAGCAACCTTAACACCAAGTTTAGACTTGGTTGGTAAAATCTAAGGCAGCAGTCTCGTTATGGGTGGAAGTCGTTATTCTGGTTAACCAGACTTCTTCCACCTTATTTCAACCAACAAAATGACAGCTCTTATGTCAAATTCAACAAGATAAATAATGAGGTAGCCCCATGTTAAGTGAAGATATTTTAAATGCAGTAAAAGCTTATACCCAAAATATGACCAACAAAGTATCACTAGTTTTACAGACGGGTGAACATCAAAAACGCAATGAATTAAAAGAATTTTTAACACAGTTAACATCAGTATCAGACAATCTACTACTTGTTGAACGCGATGGTGGTTTACGCAGCCCTATTACGTTCTACTTAGAAATTGACGGTAACAATAATGGCATCCACTTTTCTGGTATTCCCAGTGGACATGAATTTAATTCGTTGATATTAGCTATTTTACAGTCATCTGGTACCGAACTGAAATTAGACAGCACCTTGACTAAAATGGTGCAAAAAATCAAAGAAGATTTGCACTTTGAAGTATTTATTTCCTTAAGTTGCCATAACTGTCCTGATGTTGTGCAATCGTTGAATCAGTTTGCCTTATTAAACGAAGGTATCAGCAGTGAAATGATTGATGGTGGCTTATTTAAGAACTTAATAGACGAACGTAATATCCAAGGTGTACCGAGTGTTTACCTTAATGGCGAATTATTTGCGAATGGAAAAATAGACACAGGTCAATTAGTCGATAAACTTATCGAACGTTTCCCTTATATTGTCGGTGGCGATGACAACGAGCAGTTACCGTTACAAGATATTACCGTTATAGGCGCAGGTCCTGCCGGTGTTGCTGCTGCTATTTATGCCGCTCGTAAAGGTTTGAAAGTGACTATTATTGCTGACCGTTTTGGTGGTCAGGTCAAAGATACCGTAGGTATTGAGAACTTAATTTCAGTCTCTAAAACGACCGGCACACAACTAACGGGTAATATGCAAGCGCACTTAAATGATTACGAGATAACGACAAGAGAGTTTGTACGTGTTGAAAAAATAGATAAAGGTGAGCCCGAGAGCAAAGTACCGAAAAAGCTACATCTTTCTAGCGGCGAAGTTATCGAATCTAAAACGGTGATCATTGCTACTGGGGCTAAATGGCGTGAACTTGGTATACCAGGAGAAAAAGAAAATATTGGTTCTGGTGTCGCTTATTGTCCGCATTGTGATGGCCCATTTTTCAAAGGTAAAGATGTTGCTGTGGTTGGTGGTGGTAACTCAGGAATAGAAGCGGCATTAGATTTAGCAAGTATGGTTAATCATGTTACCGTCTTCGAATTCTTACCTGGCTTGAAAGCAGATAAAATATTGGTAGAAAAAGCGGAAGCGCATAAAAAGATCACCATCATTAAAAATGTTGCTACTAAAGAAGTGATTGCTGAAGGTGGTAAAGTTGTTGCTCTGGCTTATGAAGATAGAGCAACAGGGGAGATGAAGCAACAAAGCTTGTCGGGAATATTTATCCAAATAGGCTTATTACCCAACAGTGATTTTTTACAGGGTATTGTTGAATGTACTAAATATGGCGAAGTCATCATTGACGAAAAATGTCAGACCTCTGAGCCGGGTATATTTGCTGCTGGAGATGTTTCTACCGTGCCTTATAAGCAAATTGTTATTGCGATGGGTGAGGGTTCAAAAGCATCCTTGTCAGCATTCGATTATCTTATTAGAGAAAGTTAATCAACATCAACCACACATCTGAACTTATAGTATAGCTATTCGTTTAGATGTGTCTTATCAAAAGCCGTATAAATAAACCTTATACGGCTTTATAGTTTTTAATATTTAAAGCGACTAAATCAATTAATCGCTGCTGCGACTCGATACTGGCCCAAGCAATATGGGCAGTTATCGACAAGTTATCGATTTCTTTTTTCATTAATGCATTAATTAACGGGTGACTCACTGTTGGCGGCTCATGTTCTAATACATCGAGCACGGCGTGAGATATGATTTTATTCTTTAATGCCTGCAGTAAATCCGTACTATTAACCAGTGCACCTCGCGCCGTGTTAATCAGTAACGCCGAGGGTTTCATAAGCGCTAAAGTTTCACTATTTATTAAGTTTATCGTCTCCTCGGTTTGTGGGCAGTGTAAGCTGATAACATCGGCTTTATTTAATACTTCAGTAAAGCTATGACGGTTTTCTCTTATTTTTATCGCATTAGGACGTTCAGCAATCATGACGTGCATATCAAAAGCCTGAGCAATTTTCGCTACCGCTTTACCTAAGTTGCCAAAACCAATGATGCCGATGGTTTTTCCTGCTAATTCTTGACTTCCTTTGCCATGAAAACAAAAAGTAGCACTGTTTTGCCAATGTCCTTGTTGAGTGTTGATGTTGTGGTGTGCGGTATTACTGAAATATTCAAGCATTTGCGCAAAGACATATTGACTGACTGAGGCTTGTGAGTAACCACTGACGTTTTTAACCGAAATGTTAAGTGCTTTAGCAGCAACTAGGTCAACATTATTCATACCTGTTGCGGCAATGCACACTAATTTTAGTTGGGGTAATTGCTCGAGTATATTTTTAGATAACAACACTTTGTTGGTGATAATAATCTCAGCCGTTTTACAACGTTCAATAATTTGACTGTCAGTGGTGGTGGCATAACAGCTTAATGTACTGACCTCAGACTTTATACGGGTCAAAGAAATGCTGGCACTAAAGGTTTGTTGATCTAAAAAAACGGTTTGCATAGCGAGTAGTCAAAAAGAAATTATGTTGTTAGCTTAATAGAAATTAAGATAAAAAAAAACGGCAATCAGCGTATATTTCTGTTTACCGTTTTATCATGTGATATTTATTTTATGGCATGAGTGTTACTTAGTTTAACCAGGACGACCATCTTCTCGTGCTTTTAGCAACATTGGCCCGTAGTAAAAAGTAAAGAGTCCAAAAGCAACCAACCAGAAAAAACCACTTATATCGACAAAGAGTAAAGTTTTTTCTGGTACTAACCAAGGCCCAAATACCCGAACCATAGCCGAGAGGGTAATAGATGCAAAAGCGACCGACATCATTTTAGGTGGGGTTAATGGTCGACCAGAATGCCCTAAAGAAACACGAGAAATCATTGCTAAAATAATCCCCCCCATGCCACCAATGGTTAATAGATGCCAAACATGATTACTGGGGATTTCATCAATAATGTAGCTAAATCCTAATAAGATAAGACCAAACCAAATAAATTTAATAGCGAAATGTAATGACCATAAAAGTGGTACGCCCAGTGTTATCCAAGGTCGCCATCTCAACCAACGAATTAACTGAAATAAACCAGCAAAAATTAAGATAATGCCAAAAAACATCGGCACAAAACCCACCAATGGATGTAACAACAACATCAGCATAGCAAGCAGTAAACTGCCATTAGCAAGTTTATCAAGTAAAGGAGCAGGGGTTGTTTTTGTGGTTTGTGTTCCATTAGCGGTGAACATTGGCACAACACGTCCAGACATAACGGACATTAAAAATACCACTAATAAAACACCGGCATAACCTGAGTAGCTCAACGAAAAACTTTGTGGGTAAAGGGTTGCTAAGTGCATTTCTCCATTGGCGATGGTAAACATCACCAATAGTGGTACAAAAAATAAATTTCGATACTGCTTTATCGCTAATATAGGTTTGGCGAGTGTATAAGCGATAGCTAATAAGAAACTTAAATCTATCAAAGCGCTTAATGTTGCCCCTAATAAGTCGGGCATTAACATGACCACTCGGCCTAATAACCATAGCAAGAATAAAGCGGCGAGGGGTTTGCCTTTAACACTGGCAATACCTGTCCAATTTTGCACTGCGGTGAGTAAAAAACCAACAATGATGGCACTGCCGAAACCAAAAATCATTTCATGAATATGCCACCAATAGCCACCACCGTAAGGTGAAAAGCTAATGGTCCCTTTATAGATTAACAACCATAAAGTAATGGCAATTAAACTAAAAACAGCGCCACCTAAAAAAAAGGGTCGGAAGCCTAAGCGAAATATTGGCAGAATTTTCTGCTCTTCATTTAAATCAGTAATTTGCATTATAGTTTGTATTTCAAATAATCAGTAAAGCCATATTAGCGTATTTATCAGAATAATCGTTGTGATAAATCAACTCTTATTATAATTGCCGCTTGATAATACAATTTAAAATTAATCTTGCAGATAAAGGGTAGAGAATATTGCTAAGGCTCAAGTTAATTTATCTATTTTTGCTCAGTGGTCATTAGTTGGCTGGTTTTTCTAATTGATACATTTCATCAGAAATATAATCAAGTTTTTCTGTTAATAATTGCTGGGCATCATAAATACCTTGATTATAATAATGATTGCCCATTTCCTTAGTAAAAAAATCAAGCAAAAAGTCAGCGTCAAACTGAGCAAGCTCTTGATCAAGTTCGCTTGCAAAATAATGCTGTAGTTTTTGAACCAGTAACTCTTTTTGTGCGGATGAAAACTTAATTTCACTCATATTATTATCTGCTCTTTTAATAAAAATTCTTGACGAGATTATAACCATAATATTTCAATCAATTCTATCTTAAGGGATTATATTTCCTGCTGAAGTAGCGCCTTTGATGTATCATAGGTATATACTTATGACCAAGCGTTAAGGTGGGTGGTTTAAGTGAAAGAGACATTGAAAAAATGGTGGCAAACTGATTGTCAATTTTGCCTTAAATACCGAAGAATGTTTATTTGGTTAATTATCATGATTGCAATAGATGCATTGTGGTTTAATCTTTTATTTTAAAAGTTGGAGTTATATATGGGATATCGTTGGACAGACTCATTAGAGTTAGCATTAGACTTAATGGAAGAGCATCCGGATGCTGATCCACTTAAATTACATTTTCCAGAATTGATGCAATGGGTGATAGCCCTCGATAATTTTGATGATGATCCTAAGCATTGTGGTGAAAGAGTGCTTGAGGCCATTCAATTAGCGTGGATTTCTGAAGTCGATTAGCGGCAGATAAATTTAAGGGTAATTTTTAGTCTTGTTTAGGTAATTGATTGTTTTATAAACCTCATCTGGCTTATACTACCGCATATATCACTACCATGAATTTTGACTATTCATCAACCATATGGTCTACATCAAAAATTATTATGACAATAAATATTAAACGTCCGTTATATATCCACTATGCTGGTCCAAGTCTTTTAGAAACCCCCCTATTAAATAAAGGTAGCGCTTTTGACGAAGAGGAGCGCACTAATTTTAACTTAATGGGCTTATTGCCGCCCCGTTATGAAACAATAGACGAGCAAGTTGAACGTGCTTTTATGCAATATAATAAGTTTCGAACCAACTTAAATAAGCATATTTATTTACGTACAATTCATGATAACAACGAAACTTTATTTTTCAGGCTCGTTCAGGCGCACTTAGCTGAGATGATGCCGATTATTTATACGCCGACAGTAGGTGATGCGTGTGAGCAATTTTCAGATATTTATCGTAGCTCGCGTGGATTATTTATTTCTTATGAAGATAGACATCACATGGATGATATTCTTCGTAATGCGACAAAAAATAAAATAAAAGTCATTGTTGTTACCGATGGCGAGCGTATTCTTGGTCTGGGTGACCAAGGCATAGGTGGAATGGGTATTCCGATCGGCAAGCTTTCACTTTATACCGCTTGTGGCGGTATTAGCCCCGCGTATACTTTACCGGTAATGCTCGATGTTGGTACCAATAACGAAAAGTTATTGAATGACCCTATGTATATGGGGCGTCGTCATAAACGTATTAATCAAGAAGAATACAACGAGTTCGTTGACATGTTTATTCAAGCAGTGAAACGTCGTTGGCCACATGTATTATTGCAATTTGAAGATTTTGCTCAACCCAATGCCACACCATTACTTAATAAGTATCGTGATGAAATTTGTTGTTTCAATGATGATATTCAAGGAACCGCCTCAGTGACTGTCGGTACTTTACTAGCAGCATGCCGCATTAAAGGGCGTAAGCTTGCTAAAGAAACCACATTATCACAGCAAAAAGTTGTCTTTGTTGGCAGTGGCTCTGCCGGTTGCGGTATTGCCGAACAAATTATTGCGCAAATGGTCAGTGAAGGTATTTCTGCAAAACAAGCACGCAGTCAAATTTTTATGGTCGACCGTTTTGGTTTATTAACCGATGGTATGGCTGATTTACGAGACTTTCAGCAAAAACTGGTGCAATCACCTCGTACAATTTCTACGTGGGCTGTTTCAGGGCGATACGCGACATTATTAGAAGTGATGAATAATGCTCAGCCAGATATTTTAATCGGCGTGTCAGGTGTGCCGGGTTTATTTACCGAACCTGTGATTAGAGCAATGAAATCACACTGTCCAATGCCGATTATTTTCCCGCTTAGTAATCCTATTAAACAAGTAGAAGCTACGCCAACACAAGTCATTAATTGGACGCAAGGCGAGGTCATTGTTGCAACCGGCAGTCCATTTAAACCCGTTGAATATCAAGGTAAAACTTTTCCTATCGTGCAATGTAATAATAGTTATATTTTTCCTGGTTTAGGTTTGGGTATTGTTTCAGCCAATATTAACCGTGTTACCGATGAAATGTTAATGGTTGCCAGCGAAACTCTTGCTAAAGCTTCACCATTAGCCAACACCGGGCTGGGTGAACTCTTACCTCCACTCACTGAGATTGCCAGTTTAAGTCGAAAAATAGCCTTTGCTGTCGCGAAAGTAGCTTTTGATCAAAACTTAGCTTTACGCATCGATGATGAAAGTTTACTCGCAAAAATAGAACAGAACTTTTGGCAACCAGAATATCGACAGTATCGTCGAAGCAGTGTGTAGTTAGTATTTTGTTACTCATATAAATAAACTGACTCAATGTCAGTTTTTTTATGTCAGCTTATTTTACGCCTTAAAGTATGATTAAAATCGATGATGTTTTACTCAAGGAGATGAAAAACGCTAAGGTCGGTATGATCGCTTTTGCTTTAGAGAGTAAAAAGCAACTTACGTTACCCATATCTCTAGAAGGATTCGAGGCCGGATTCAAGACATTAAAATCAAAAAGAGTACTAAGTGAATAATATTAGTTTTTTTGTTCAAATTCGTCTATAATCGCGCCAAAATTTATACACCTATTTTATCTAAAATATATATAAGGGCTTATCATGGCTATCGAACGTACTTTTTCTATCGTAAAACCAGACGCAGTTGCTAAAAACTTCATTGGTCAAATTTATAACCGTTTTGAAACTGCTGGTTTAAAAATTGTTGCTTCTAAAATGATTCACTTAAGCCAAGAAAAAGCTGAAGGCTTTTACGCTGAACATAGCGAACGTCCTTTCTTTGGCGCTTTAGTTTCATTCATGACTTCTGGTCCAGTTATGGTTCAAGTTTTAGAAGGCGAAAACGCTGTTCTTAAAAACCGTGAAATCATGGGTGCTACTAACCCAGCTGAAGCACTTGCTGGTACTATCCGTGCTGATCTTGCTGATAGCATCGACGAAAATGCTGCTCACGGTTCTGACGCTTTAGAATCTGCTGCACGTGAAATTGCTTACTTCTTCTCAGATGACGAAATTTGCCCACGCACTCGTTAATCTGATATTAAACGTTGTTAATGGCGAAACTTCTGTAAGAAAAGTGCTCACTTACTAACGTAAGCTCCGCGCTATCCTTTTTGAATTGTCATCATTAACTTAGTTTAATCTAGAAATAGAATATTAAAGGGTTTTACTGTTTCCAGTAAAATCCTTTTGTTATTTTTAGAGTTATAATAAACCTTAAGCTTTTTAATTTACTAACCCTCTGTTTTACAAAAAGAGAAATTTAATTAAAAACGTTAAGGTTTGATATAATTTGATCTGTAAATTGTCATGTTTTGTATGAAAGCTGTACAATTGTTTTTTGTAATTTTGTTGTTTGAGAAGTAGTGAATCATGAGTGAAGTGACTGAAGTTGTAAGCCCGACCGTATCTGCGGTAAAGAAGAAAGTAAATCTATTAAACTTGGACCATCAAGGGATGCGTGAATACTTTGCTTCAATTGGCGAAAAGCCATTTCGTGCCGATCAAATGATGAAATGGATATATCATTTTGGTTACTCTGATTTTGAATTAATGACTAATTTGAACAAAAAATTACGTGAAAAATTACAACGTGAAACAGAAATTAGTGCACCAGAAATATCTGAAAAGCAAGTATCAACTGACGGCACGATAAAATACTCTTTACGCCTCGAAGGTGGTCAAGAAGTTGAAACAGTGTGGATCCCTGAAAACGATCGCGCAACATTATGTGTATCCTCGCAAGTCGGTTGTGCACTTGAATGTACGTTTTGTGCCACGGCGCAACAAGGCTTTAATCGCAATTTGTCTATGAGCGAAATTATTGGTCAAGTATGGCGTGTTGCTAATGATATTGGCGCGACACGTATCGCTGGAAAACGTCCCATTACCAATATTGTTATGATGGGAATGGGCGAGCCGCTTTTAAATATGAAAAATTTAATTCCAGCGCTTGATACTATGTTAAATGATTTAGGCTACGGCCTCTCAAAACGTCGAGTAACAGTGAGTACTTCTGGTGTAGTACCGGCGCTTGATATGTTAAAAGAAAAAATAGATTGTGCATTAGCCATTTCAATTCACGCGGGTAACAACGAGCTTCGTGATGTATTGGTCCCGATAAACAAAAAGTATCCTTTAGAAGAGTTTATTGCGGCAGCTGGACGTTATATTGATGGTTCAAAAGCTAATAAGCAGGCAACGATTGAATATGTGATGTTAGATCATGTTAATGACAGTACTGACCAAGCACATGAACTTGCTATCGCTTTGAAAGATTTACCGAGCAAAATCAATCTGATCCCGTTTAATCCTTACCCTGGATCGCCTTATAAACGTTCAAGTAATTCACGTATTGACCGTTTTGATAAAGTACTGCAGTCATATGGGTTAACCGTTATTACTCGTCGTACCCGTGGTGATGATATTGATGCAGCTTGTGGCCAATTAGCCGGTGATGTTTTTGATAGAACAAAGCGAACAGCAATGAACTCTTCAAAAAATGACGAGTCTAAAGCCCAAGAGATTTCAGTTAAACTGGTCTAACACTTTATTCTCGAGGTATTTATACCCGTTCGACAGCATGCTAGTTCAACAAGCATCTTGAAGTAGATCGGGTATAGGTATAATCTGTAATTATTACATTACGATAAGTGACATTCTGCCATATGATCAAATTTCTGCCGCGGTTATTTATAACGAGCGTTATCGCTTTGTTAATTGTCCTTTCTGGGTGTGTAACACAAAATTATGAGAACGACAGTACAATACCTGTAGTAGAAAGTGACTCAAGTAATAATGAAATGGCGATGACTCGAATTTCATTAGGCCTTGGCTATTTAAAAATGGGAAATACTAGCCAAGCGAAATTAAACTTGGAGAAAGCAAAGCGCTTTTCACCGAACTTATCCCAAGTTTATACGGCCTTTGCTCACTATTATGATGTGGTTGGCGAATCACAGCTTGCTACCAATGCTTATGAACAAGCGTTATCAATTGATGAAAAAAATCCAGATACCTTAAATAATTATGGGGTTTTTCTTTGTCGACATGAAAAGTATGCTGACGCTGAAAAATACACTTTAAAAGCGATAGCAATCCCAACGTACTTAATGGTCTCGCAAAGCTACGAAAACCTGGCGCTTTGTCAACTAAAAGCCGGTGAATTTGTTAAGGCTGAAAAATACTTTACAAAATCTATTCAGCATAGTCCTAATCGTGCATCAGCTTTATTACAAATGGTTCGCTTACAGTACGCTATTGGCGATTATAAATCCGCGCAACGTTATTTGAAACGTTATGAAAAAGCAACTCGTCGCTTTAGTCCTGAAGCACTTTCATTGGCTTATAAGGTTTTTGAAAAGCAGCGCAATTATCGTACAGCTAAAAATTATGCCAGTATGTTGGTAAAAATGTTCCCAACTTCTTACCAAGCTAAGCAATATATTTTAAATGCGCTTGAGCATACTGAAGCGGATGACTTAGCAAAGATTTATCAAGCATCGATATTAACAACTAGTGACGCTTTACCACCGAAACGTGTCGTTGTTTTGTCACCGAATAAGCCCCAAAAAAAACGGCTAAAACAACAGGCTAAAAAAGCAACAGTTGCTAAAGGTACTGACGTAGAGGTGATGAGTATCAAGGATACCCAAGAACAGCTAAAGGCTAACCTTGAAACAAAAATACATGTTATTGTCAAAGGTGACAGTTTATTTAGCCTCTCAAAAAAATACAATATTCATATGAAGACACTAGAGCGCTGGAATAATATTACTCGTAGCGATATTTTAAAGCTAGGCCAAACGTTCTATGTTTATTTACCAGAGCATACTGATACTATGCCAACCAACAATGCTACTAATAAAGTTGAACAAGAGAAAACCCAATGACCCATGTTGAAACGCCTAATAATATCAAAAAGGCACAAGCTACTGCATCATCAGAACCCTTGCATAACAGTTCCGAAGACGACCTTTCTGACAATAGTAAAATCATTGGGCCGGGACAAATTCTTAGTGATGCTAGAAAAAAAGCAGGCTTAACTCAGCAAGAGGTTGCGAGTAAACTCAATTTTCGTCTTACTTTAGTTAATGAGATAGAAAGTGAGCTGTTTAATAGTAATTTACCGGAAACTTATAATCGCGGCTATTTACGTAGCTATGCAAAATTAGTTAATGTTTCTCAAGATGATGTATTGGTAAGCTATGAACAATTAAATATAGCTAAAGCACAAGTTTCTAAACTACAAAGTTTTTCTAAAGGCACGGAAAAGTTAGCAGAAAGCAATCGTATTATGTGGATAAGCTATATCATTTTAGCCATTCTCATTGGTTCTACTATGATGTGGTGGTTGCAAAATAATAAAGAACAAGCTCAAACGCTGGCTGAAGATATTGAGATAATTACTCAAAGTGCTGACGATGTTAACGAAAATCAAACGAGTGATCTTTCGACAGTTAACATTGATAACGTGACTAAAACTATTACTGAGGCACCTTTAGCTACTGCCGTGTTAGAGCAGCAAAGTAATGATATTACACCCGCAGCGGTTAATGTAGAAAATAGTCAAGTGAGCGAAGCTGACATCATTGCAGTTGAAAATACCCCAATAGCAGAGGAAGCATTGACTGAAGTGCCTTTAACTGAAGTTACTTTTACTTTTTCTGGTGACTGTTGGGTAAATATTTCAGATTCAACAGGTGAGCGCATTGCTTGGGGTGTGAAAAAATTGGGTTACGTTATGACAATATCTGGGCAAGCACCTTTTGATGTTACCCTAGGAAGACCTGAATTAGTGGCAATAAACTTTGCCGATGAAGTCATTGATATGAGTCAGTTTAACAGTGGTAATATCGCTAAATTTACTTTGCCTGTTACCAATTAGTCATTAGCATTTTGTATAAATAACGTTTGTTGCGCTTAAGTGACAAACCACCAAAGTTGTGAATTATTATGTTTAAAGAATCTCCAATCATCCGCCGTAAATCTCGTCAAATAATGGTGGGTAATGTTCCTGTTGGTGGCGATGCACCGATAACTGTGCAGTCAATGACCAATACGTTGACGACTGATGTGGCAGCAACCGTTGCACAAATTAAAGCATTAGAAGGTGTAGGTGCTGATATTGTTCGGGTGAGCGTACCGACGATGGATGCAGCCGAAGCCTTTCGCGAAATTAAAAAACTAGTGAAAGTTCCACTGGTTGCTGATATCCATTTTGATTATCGAATCGCCTTAAAAGTTGCTGAGTATGGCGCAGATTGTTTACGTATTAATCCTGGTAATATCGGCCGCGAAGACCGAGTGCGTAGTGTTGTTGAATGTGCACGTGACTTAAATATTCCTATTCGTATTGGTGTAAATGGTGGTTCATTAGAAAAGGATATCCAAGAAAAATATACAGAACCAACGCCAGAAGCACTTTTTGAATCGGCAATGCGTCATGTTGATATTCTAGACAGGCTTAATTTCGATCAGTTTAAGGTTAGTGTTAAAGCCTCAGATGTATTTCTTGCGGTCGAATCTTACCGTTTATTAGCAAAACAGATTGATAACCCACTTCACCTTGGTATTACCGAAGCAGGTGGCTTGCGCTCTGGCTCAGTAAAGTCTTCTGTAGGTTTAGGCTTGTTATTAGCTGAAGGAATTGGCGACACGTTACGCATTTCTTTGGCAGCAGATCCCATAGAAGAAATTAAAGTCGGTTTTGATATTTTAAAGTCACTAAAATTACGTAGTCGAGGTATCAATCTTATTGCTTGCCCAAGCTGTTCTCGCCAAGAGTTTGATGTTATCGCCACCGTTAATGCGTTAGAACAACGTATTGAAGATATATTAACGCCAATGGATGTTTCTATTATTGGTTGTATTGTTAACGGTCCGGGTGAAGCGATTATTTCTGATTTGGGCTTAACGGGTAGTAGCCGAAAAAGTGGTTATTATTTAGATGGCATCCGCCAAAAAGATCGCTTTGATAATAATAACTTAGTAGACCAGCTCGAAGAGCGAATTCGTGCTAAAGCGAAACTTCTTGATGCGGCTTACAAAATAAAATTTAAAGAAATAGAGTAATAAAATAACTTTAAAAAGAGCGAAACGTTATAGCGGTGACAGTTCAGTTGAAACCTGCATTTTGAGGTATCACAGCTGTACTATTTACGTTTCGTCTCAAACTGCCTATAATGCGCGCTGCACTTAATTTTTCCCGTTTTATATAAATATCTATTTTATACAATAGATGAAAGAGAGCCTTACTTTGAGCAAAACATTACAAGCCGTCAGAGGGATGAACGACTGTTTACCCACTGAAACTCCTATTTGGCAAATGGTTGAATCAGTTTTACGCCGAGTTGCTAGTAGCTATGGTTTTGCTGAAATACGTATGCCGATTGTCGAGTCTACTGGACTTTTTAAACGATCTATTGGTGAAGTTACTGATATCGTTGAAAAAGAGATGTACACTTTTGATGACCGTAACGGTGATAGCTTAACACTGCGACCAGAAGGTACAGCATCATGTGTGCGTGCAGGCAATCAGCATGGTTTATTATATAACCAAGAACAACGTTTATGGTACATGGGGCCGATGTTTAGGCATGAACGCCCACAAAAAGGTCGTTATCGTCAGTTCCACCAATTCGGCTTAGAAGCCTTTGGAATTCGAACACCTGACATAGACGCAGAAATTATTATGCTAACTTCTCGTCTTTGGCGGGAACTTGGCATCAATGAGTTTGTCACACTAGAGCTAAACTCGTTAGGTTCAAATGAAGAGCGTGCAAATTATCGCGATGCTTTAGTTGTTTTCTTAACGGAAAAAGAAGATCAGCTTGATGAAGACTCTAAACGCAGAATGCATACCAATCCATTACGCGTTCTAGACAGTAAAAATAAAGATGTACAAGCCGCTTTAGTGGGCGCACCAAAATTAAGTGATTATTTTGATGATGAATCTAAAGCTCACTTTGCGGGTGTTTGTCAGCGTTTAGATGCCGCGGGTATCAAGTATGTGATTAATGATCGCTTAGTTCGCGGTTTAGATTATTACAATCGTACGGTATTTGAATGGGTGACTGACAGCTTAGGCGCACAAGGTACTATTTGTGCGGGTGGTCGTTATGATGGCTTAGTCGAGCAACTTGGTGGTAAAGCAACACCAGCATTTGGTTTTGCCTTAGGCATTGAACGCTTGGTACTCATGTTAACGAGCTTAGAAAAAGCTAACAATATTCGTGCACAAGTTGATGTTTATGTTATTGGTTTAGGTGAGGGGGTTGATATTCAAGCAGCGCTACTCAGTGAACAATGGCGTGACCAAGTTAAAGATATTCGCATACAAAACCACTGCGGTGGTGGTAATATGAAAAAACAAATGAAACGGGCAGATAAATCGAGTGCGCAAGTAGCAATTATCATCGGTGAAGATGAACTTGCTGAGCAAAGCGTGACGATAAAATATTTGCGTGGACAACAAGAACAACAGAAGGTGTCGCTTGAACAAGTGCCAGCTTTATTAAACAGTTTAATTTAAGGTGAAGTAGTGGACGTTTATCAAACAGAAGAACAACAAGTCGAAGCCATCAAAGGTTTTTGGAAAGAAAATGGTACTGCAGTTATTGCCGGTTTAGTTTTAGGTTTTGCTGGTTTTATTGGCTTTAACGTATATAAAGATACCCAACTTGAGAATGAAGTTTTAACGTCTGATGCTTATCAAACAGTGATGGAAAGTGCTGGTGTAGACGGAAAGGCTTTTTCAGCAAGTGCAAGTAAATTTATTGCTGAAAATAAAGACTCTAGCTACGCTTCATTAACGGCGCTTGCGCTAGCAAAAGAAGCGGCTACTCATAAAGATTGGCCACAAGTTGCTATTCACTTGGCAAGTGCTATTGAAAGCTCTACCAATCAAGGTATTAAAGCTATCGCAAGTGTTCGATTAGCGCGTGTGCAAATTCAACTTGAGCAATACACTGAAGCATTGGCAACCCTATCGGTTACACTGCCAGAATCATTTAAAAGTGCGATTGAAGAAACTAAAGGCGATGCCTATTTCAAGCAAGGTAAAGTAGAACTTGCTCGTAATGCTTATCAAGCAGCACTTGACGTTGAAGGTCAAACAAATAATGGTGCCTTACAAATGAAATTAAATGATTTAGCCCAATTATCATCGATTGCTAAATAAAGAGGCTAATCATTCATATGTTAAAAAAATTACGCTTTAATAGAAAGTTATTAGTGATAGCGCTAGTGTCCTTAGGGCTTGTCGCTTGTTCTTCAACTGACGAAGAAGATGAAGCGACTAAAGTTGCTGAATTAACAGAAATCAAACAAGCTTTTGATGCTGATGTGCTCTGGGAAACCAGTGTCGGTAATGGTGTTAGCGATTATTTTTCACGTATTAAACCTAATGTTGCTTACGGCAAACTTTACAGTGCTAGTCGTTACGGTGATGTTGTTGCTTTGGAACTAGAAAATGGTGAAGAAATTTGGTCAACAGATTTAAGTGATGTAAAAGGCGAACGCGGCTTTTTTGAACGTCGACAATCTGCTTTATTAAATGGCGGCCCGATTTTAGGTATTCAAAAAGTCTTTATTGGCAGTGAAAATGGCGAAGTATTCGCATTAGATGCTGATACAGGTAAGCTTGATTGGCAAGGAAAAGTAAAAGGCGAAGTTATTGCAGCTCCCGCTATTGATGCTGGTATTTTAGTTGTCAATACTGCTTCAGGTGTCATCAAGGCTTTTAACGCTTCGAACGGTCAAGATGAATGGCAAATCGAACAAGAAGTACCAGCATTAACGTTACGTGGTGTTAGTTCGCCAGCGATTTCTTCTGGTGGTGTGATGGTTGGTTCAGCTAATGGAACCATGAGCGTCTATATTCTTGAAACTGGTCAACAAGGTTGGACAGTAGAAGTTGGTGAAGCCGGTGGCTCGACACAATTAGAGCGAGTCATAGATGTTGACTCTGCGCCACTTATTTATGGC
The DNA here is from genome assembly GCF_014077405.1 of Colwellia sp. BRX10-9. Lineage (NCBI taxonomy): Bacteria > Pseudomonadati > Pseudomonadota > Gammaproteobacteria > Alteromonadales > Colwelliaceae > Colwellia > Colwellia sp. BRX10-9. The sequence continues at coordinate 69,785 of NZ_JACGVV010000006.1, forward strand.
GATAAAGTTTATAGTATTTCTGTAAAGGGTAATTTGACCGCTATAGATTTACGTACCGGTCGGATGATTTGGGAACGTCAGTATTCGTCATATCATGATATGGCTATTAGTGGTAACAGCCTATTTTTAACTGATATTAAAGGTCATATTTATGCGGTTGACCGTTTAAACGGTTTTGAAAAGTGGAGCCAACTTGCACTGACTAATCGTGGTGTTACCGGTCCTGCTATTATTGGTGATTATATTGTTGTTGGCGACTTTGAAGGCTATCTTCATTTTATCGACCAAACAACAGGTGATATCGTTGCACGTCATGAAGTTGACAGTAGCGGTTTAAATATAGCACCCACTGTACACGAAAATATTATTTACGCACAATCACGTAATGGTGATTTGCAAGCGATAAAAATTCCATAAGTCTTTTTATCAGCTAGAATTAAACGGCTCCATTGCAGAATGCATTGGAGCCGTTGTTTGTTATTAAATAGAGTAAAAGTTTTGCATTTTGCATGACGTTGTTTACTCTACAAATGAATTTATAGAGGTAAACATGCTTCCAGTTGTTGCACTTGTCGGACGTCCTAATGTTGGCAAATCGACGTTATTTAACCGATTAACCCGAAGCCGAGATGCTCTCGTAGCAGATTATCCTGGCTTAACGCGTGACCGTCAATATGGTCAAGCGAAAGTAGAAGATCACCCATTTATTGTTATTGATACCGGCGGTATTAATGGTAATGAACAAGGTATTGACGCATTAATGGCCGAACAGTCATTAATGGCGATAGCAGAAGCCGATGCTGTTTTATTTATGGTTGATGCTCGTGATGGTTTAACATCAGCGGATATCGGTATCGCTGACTACCTTCGTAAACAAAATAAGAAAATATTTTTGGTTGCGAATAAAGTTGATGGTATTGATGCTGATTCTGCCGTTGCTGAATTTTATGAATTATCACTGGGTGATACCGTTCATAAAATTGCCGCCGCGCATGGTCGTGGTGTTACACAATTATTAACACTGGCATTAACACCTCATATAGAAGCACTTGGTGAAGCACGTGAAAATGATGAGTTTGATGGTGCACAAGAATTCTCAGCTAAAACTGATGAAGAAAAAATTGCCGAAGCACCGTTTGAAAATGATAAAATCAAACTTGCTATCATTGGTAAACCTAATGTGGGTAAGTCAACACTGACTAACCGTATCTTAGGTGAAGACCGCGTTGTTGTTTTTGATGCGCCAGGTACCACTCGCGATAGTGTCTATATCCCGATGGAACATGATGGCCGTGAATATACATTAATTGATACTGCAGGTATTCGTCGTCGTAAAAACGTGACTGATGTTGTAGAAAAGTATTCTGTTATTAAAACACTACGTGCCATAGAAGATGCCAATGTTTGTTTGTTAATTATTGATGCTCGTGAAGGTATTACCGATCAAGATTTAAGTTTACTGGGCTTTATTTTAGAAGCAGGTCGTTCTTTGGTACTTGCGGTTAATAAATGGGATGGTTTAGAAGAGCATGTTAAAGATCGTATTAAAACCGAATTAGATCGTCGTTTAGGTTTTATTGATTTTGCACGTATCCACTTTATCTCTGCTTTACACGGTACCGGTGTTGGCCATTTATATGAGTCAGTTGAAGAAGCTTTCATTTCAGCAACTAAACGTATATCTACCTCAATGGTTACCAAAATATTAGATATGGCCACGTTTGATCATCAACCACCGATGAGTCAAGGACGTCGCATTAAGCTTAAATATGCGCATGCCGGTGGTTATAATCCACCTATCATTGTTATTCATGGTAATTTAGCCAAAAAGCTTCCTGTTTCATATAAACGCTATTTAATGAATTATTACCGTAAATCATTAAAAATAATGGGTACGCCGATTAGAATTGAGTTTAGAGAAACAAGTAACCCGTTTGCTGGCAAGAAAAAGTTAACTTATACCGAGCAAAAGAAAATGGCCAGAGCTACTGAAGGTTATAAGAAAGACTAAAAACTTACGTTTTTTTTGATAATAATTTAACATTACTGAAGCCAATCATTTGATTGGCTTTTTGCTAAGTGCTACATTTAAAATACTTATTCTTAAATGTTAACATTATGGCAGCCACTCCTAAAAAAATTGCATTGGTTAACCGCTTAGACAGAAACCTTGGCTTATTGCAGTCAGGCTCAACGATTACTATCGATATAGCCACACCAGCCGGACAAAAAGCAAAGTTTCGTAGCACCTTCATTGGCTACCTCCCCAAGCATTATGTTTTAGTGCAATTTCCTGATGCAAATAAATTAGGGAATTTTTCCCAATATATTACCCAAGGTGCTGGTATTACGGTGCGAGGTTTAATTGAAGGGCATGAGGGCGCGGTGGTTGCTTTTATCAGTAATGTTAAACAAACCTTACAAATACCTTCGAGATTAATTGTCCTTGATTTTCCACGTTCTGTTAGCTTACAAAGCTTACGTTCAGCGATGCGCATTGATACCGATATTGTTGCTAAGATAAATATTGCTAAAGAATATTGGCAAGCGACCATTATAGATATTTCTGTTAATGGCTGCCAAGTATTGATCACTAACGGCGAGTCGTTAGTGATGGAAAAAAATAAATCTGTCGAATTAATTGTCGAAGACTTTCAAGGATTAGGAAATTTAAAGTTTTCTGCAGAAACCTGTAGCTACAAATCACAAGCTAATGGCCTTTGTATCGGTTTAAAGTTTGAAGAAAAAAGTAAAGCATCAGTGATAAAGTTACTTCAGCATGCCGTTATTGCTGAAAATTAAATCTTATCAATAACTTGGCTTAAAATACGACCATCACTGACTTGAATAGATATTTCATCGCCAATACTCACTTGATCTTTTGTGCGAACAATTTGCTGATGACTATTTCGACTGACACTATAACCACGGGCAATAGTCGCTAGCGGACTGACAATATGGAGCTGCTCAATAATGCTAACAAAGTGCTCAGATTTATTTTTTACGCTAACGTCTAATGCCCGTTGTAATCTGTCATCTAAATGGCGCAAGGTACTTTGATGTTGAATGATCACTTTTGTTGGATCTACATGTTGTAAATCTCGTACTAACTTTTCGGGTTTTTGTTTGAAGCGTGCCAATTCACGCTTTATTGCTTTATCTAAACGAATATTCAATTCATCTGATTTTTGTTGATGCTGCTGAAGTTTTCTTTCTGGATGAACTTGCGTTAAGCGATGATTAAGGTTTTGTAGGTATGAGTTTTCTTGTTTTACTTTTTGAGTAAATAACTGCTGAGCCCGTTTTGATAATTCTTGTAGGCGACTTTGTAATTCACTATTGTCTTGTGAAACCAGTTCTGCCGCTGCTGAAGGTGTTGGCGCTCTTAAATCAGCAACGAGATCACTTAATGTTGTGTCTATCTCATGACCAACAGCGCTGATAATTGGAATGCGACTATGAAAAATAGCATTGACTACATCTTCTTCATTAAAGCTCCATAAGTCTTCTAGAGAGCCTCCTCCACGACCAACAATTAATACTTGGCATTCTTCACGTTGATTAGCGATATCGATGGCATGAACAATGTCATTCTTAGCATGCTCGCCTTGCACAAGTGCAGGGTATATAACGATAGTAATTGCTGGATTACGTCTTTGCAAAACAGATATAATATCTTTAACTGCAGCACCCGTTGGCGAGGTAACTATGCCAACCGTGTTAATATTTTTAGGAATGGCTTGCTTGAACTGCTGAGCAAACAAACCTTGTGCATTGAGCTTACTTTTTAATTGCTCAAATTGTTGTCGCAATAAACCTTCACCCGCATCCTCCATCATTTCAATAATTAATTGAAAATCACCTCGTGGCTCATACAAAGAAACCTTGGCGCGTACTAACACCTGTTGGCCGTTGCGAGGCGTTGAACCATCCGCTAACCTTACTCGTCGATTGTTGCCCTTAAACATTGCGCAACGCACTTGCGATTTACTGTCTTTGAGTGACAAATACCAATGACCCGAGCTAGCAGCAATGAAATTTGAGATTTCACCACACAACCATACGGTATTAAGTTCACTTTCTAGCATGAACTTAACTTTTCTCGTCAGTTCACTTATCTGTAAAATGTGCTGCGTAGCCATAAAATACTTACTTTATCTAATGTTAAGGCGATTTGAGTCGATATATCCGCTCTGCTTAAATATACGAGTTTCAGCAAACCTAAGCGAATCATAATCTAAGCACATATTTTTGTTAAAGGTTATTCCCTTAAATAAAATGTAACGACGCGTATTACTTGTTCCGATTCCCCGAAAGGGGCTTATGAACACTTTATTTTACGTTATTGATTTCAATAATAGAATAACTATTATTTTCAATCAATATCTTGCTTAAAGGCGTTTATAATTCCCTTTGGATCTTACCTATTAAAGTGGAACCAGTAAATTATATATTCCTTTAAACTCCCCAGAGATAATTATTTCAGTTTATCGTTAAATTTAAGTTGTTCTTAAACCACAAAACGGTTAAAATTCTGCCGCAATATTCACTCCCTAACCAACCTTTTTAGAGAGATGTTGCGATGCTAAGAATTGCCCAAGAAGCACTAACTTTTGATGATGTATTACTTGTACCTGCTCATTCAGAAGTACTCCCACATACGGCCGATTTAAAAACTAAATTAACCCGTAAAATTAATTTAAATATACCTATGGTATCTGCATCTATGGATACAGTTACTGAAGCACCTTTAGCTATTACACTAGCGCAAGAAGGTGGTTTAGGTTTTATTCATAAAAACATGACCATCGCTGAGCAAGCGGCTAACGTATTAAAAGTTAAAAAATACGAAAGTGGTATTGTTTCCGATCCCGTGACCGTCAATGCTAACTTTACTATTGAAGAAGTCATGCATAAAGCTGATGATCTTGGCTTTTCAGGTTTCCCTGTTGTTGATGAAAATGGCAATCTTACCGGTATAATTACTGGCCGTGATTTACGCTTTGAAACAGACTTAACTAAGCCTGTCTCAGCGTTAATGACGACTAAAGAAAAATTAGTCACGGTTAAAGAAGGTGCCGCGCGTGAAGAAATACTTGGCTTAATGCACAGTAACCGTATTGAGAAAATTTTAGTGGTTGATGATGCCTTTAAATTAGTGGGTTTGATCACCGCTAAAGATTATCAAAAAGCTGAAAGTAAACCTAATGCTTGTAAAGATAAATTAGGTCGTTTACGAGTGGGCGCCGCTGTAGGTGTTGGCGCGGGTACTGATGAACGTATTGACGCGTTAGTTGCCGCAGGTGTTGACGTCTTATTAATTGATACTTCACATGGTCATTCCCAAGGTGTTCTTGATCGAGTAAAAGAAACCCGTCAAAAATATCCTGACTTACAAATTGTTGCTGGCAATGTGGCGACAGGGGCTGGTGCAAAAGCATTAGCCGATGTTGGCGTAGATGCGGTTAAAGTGGGTATAGGCCCAGGTTCAATATGTACTACGCGTATTGTAACTGGCGTTGGAGTACCACAATTAACGGCTATCTCAAATGCAGTAGAAGCGCTTAAAGGTACTGGCATTCCTGTTATTGCCGATGGTGGTATTCGATTCTCTGGTGATATTGCTAAAGCACTGGTTGCTGGCGCTCATTGTGTGATGGTTGGTAGTATGTTTGCTGGAACCGAAGAAGCACCTGGCGAAGTAGAACTTTATCAAGGTCGCTATTACAAATCATATCGCGGTATGGGCTCTTTAGGCGCAATGAGCCAGAAAGAAGGTTCAAGTGATCGTTATTTCCAAAAATCTGATGGCGAAGCTGACAAGTTGGTACCGGAAGGTATTGAAGGTCGTGTCGCTTATAAAGGACCTGTTTCTGCAATTATCCACCAGCAGATGGGCGGATTACGCTCATCAATGGGTTTAACCGGCAGTAAAGATATTGAGACCATGCGAACTAAACCCGAGTTTATGAAAATTACCTCGGCAGGTATGGGTGAGTCGCATGTCCATGACGTAACCATCACCAAAGAAGCACCAAACTATCGTATGGGGTAGTAATATCGGTTGAGTTATTTAACTCTATTTCTGCGTTGCAAGTGCTCATTGACTATCGTCAACTCCGCGCTATCGCCTTGAACTAGAGCTAAAATACTCTCAACTTGATGCACTGAAAATATTCTTAGTTACTTTTAGGTAACTGGAAAACAAAAGATTCTACAGGCTGAGTTATCAATAAATAACTCAGCCTGTTCATTTTATAAATCCGCCCTAAATGAATGAGCTTTAGGCAAGGCTGTTGAGTAATTAAACAAATGACTTATCTTATTATAAATAAGGTTTTATAAATTATTTTGTTTCATTACGAATACAACGCAGTATAAAGTTTAGACATAACGAGCGTTAAAGTAGGAAAACAACATGAGTAAAGACATTCATGATCACCGAATACTAATTTTAGATTTTGGTTCACAATATACTCAGCTAATTGCTCGTCGCGTACGTGAAATAGGTGTTTATTGTGAACTTTGGTCTTGGGATGTAACCGAAGAGCAAATTAAAGGTTTTAACCCGACAGGTATCATTCTAGCTGGCGGCCCTGAGTCGGTCACTGCAGAAAATTCACCTCGTGCACCTGAATATGTTTATAACGCTGGCGTTCCTGTTCTAGGTATTTGCTATGGCATGCAAACAATGGCTGAACAACTTGGTGGTGGTGTTGAAAGTTCAACGCACAAAGAGTTTGGTTATGCCGCGGTTGAACTTATTGCTAAATCTGCGTTATTCAACAATGTTGAAGACAGTATTGGTACTAACGGTAATGCTTTACTAGATGTCTGGATGAGCCACGGCGACAAAGTGTCAGCTATACCAACAGGCTTTGTTACGGTTGCACAAACAGCAAGTTGTGCTTATGCAGCAATGGCAAACGAAGAAAAGCAATTCTATGGTGTGCAGTTTCACCCTGAAGTGACCCACACTAAACAAGGTTTACGCATTTTAGAAAACTTTGTTGTTGAAATTTGCCAGTGTGAAAAATTATGGACTTCATCATCAATCATTGATGATGCTATTGCAAAAATGAAAGCTCAAGTCGGCGACGACGAAGTTATCTTAGGTCTTTCAGGCGGTGTTGATTCATCAGTAGTTGCTATGTTATTACATCGAGCGATTGGCGATAAATTGACCTGTGTATTTGTTGATAATGGTTTACTTCGTTTAGATGAAGGCCAGCAAGTCATGGATATGTTTGGTGATCACTTTGGTTTAAATATTATAAAAATTGAAGCTGAAGATAGATTTTTAGACCGCTTAGCGGGTGAAAGTGAGCCAGAAGCAAAACGTAAAATTATTGGTAATGTTTTTATTGATGTTTTCGAAGAAGAGTCGAATAAGTTAGATAATGCCAAATGGTTAGCACAGGGCACTATTTATCCTGACGTCATTGAATCTGCGGCCTCAGCGACCGGTAAAGCGCATGTTATTAAATCACATCATAATGTTGGCGGCTTACCTGATTACATGAAACTAGGCTTAGTTGAACCATTACGTGAGTTATTTAAAGATGAAGTACGTAAAATAGGTTTAGAGCTTGGCTTACCGTACGATATGCTTTACCGTCATCCGTTTCCTGGCCCTGGGTTGGGTGTACGTATTTTAGGTGAAGTTAAAAAGGAATATGCTGATTTATTACGTCGTGCCGATGCTATTTTCATTGAAGAATTACACAAGCATGATTTATACACTAAAGTAAGCCAAGCGTTTACCGTATTTTTACCGGTAAAATCAGTAGGAGTTATGGGCGATGCCCGTAAATATGATTGGGTTGTATCATTACGTTGTGTTGAAACCATCGACTTTATGACAGCACGTTGGTCACATTTGCCTTATGATTTCTTAGGTTTAGTGTCTAATCGGATCATTAACGAAATTGATGGTATTTCACGTGTCGTTTATGATATTTCAGGTAAACCACCCGCGACGATTGAGTGGGAATAAACAGCACTTTTATTACTTATAAATAATAATGGCCTTAGCATTTAAATGTTAGGGCTTTTTTTTATTATTTTTTTATAGATGGCTCTAATAAGTAAAAATAAAGTAGGTGATGATGAGAGATGTTAGGGATGAAAAGGAAATATATTTAGCCTTCAAAAGAGTTGAAGGCTAAATAAAGCATCTTAGTTTAGGTCAACTAGAAGCTATAAACGAGCGTTAACGCCGTTTGAGTATTGGTGTTTTCTTTGCCTTCTTCAACATCAGTATTATAATCAATCTTAAAACTAACTTTTAATTGTAACGTTGAAATAAGCTTAGTAGTTATTGAGCTTTCTGCTTGATAATTACTGTTTTCACCACTTTTAGTCGCATACTTAGCAACAAATCGCTGCTTAAATTTAACATGTTCGTTTAAATTACGTGTATACAAAGCTTGTGCTTGTATAATGAAAGCAGACTTGTTTTTAGTATACTCATTACCATTTTCATCTTCTAAACGTACAACGTCTTTTTTATAACCGGGTCCGATATCAGCATCAAATGTGCCTGTTTTACTTTCAAACCAACGACGACCCCAACCAGCAGAGATAGAGCTTTGAGTCTCAAATCCGCCAAAACGATTATCGTCGTGAGATACATTAGCGTATACGTAGTTAGTTTTTTTAGCGCCAATGGTATAGTTAGTTTGACCGACTATTTTCCATTGCTGATCTGTTGTTTGAGATTGTTGAACACCCTCTTCATCTTCAATCTCTGCTTTACTTGCAAGCAAGTCAAAGCGAACAGTACTTCGCCATAAACCTAATTCATGATCTAAATCGAAGCCAGCTTTTATATCTGTGCTTTTATTGTCACCCGTTTTAAATAGTGCGCCTAATTCAGCAGACATACTTAATGGATCTTTTGGAGCGACTGCTTCTTCGGCAAAAGCATTAAGTGATAAGCTGCTACATAAAGCAACCATTGCTAATTTATTGTTCATTTTTGGTCTCTTGATTAACATGTACAGAAAGTTGTGGAAAAGGTATTTCGATACCAGCTTTGTCTAATTCTATTTTAATCGCTTCTAGCAAATCAAAATGCACAGGCCAATAGTCTGCTGTTTTTACCCATGGACGAACGACAAAATTCACTGAACTATCAGCTAAGGCACTAACACCAACAGTAATAGCTTGGTCTTTTAATACTAAATCATGATTACTCACAACATCTTTTAGTATTTGCTTTGTTTGTTTTAAATCTGCGCTATAACCAACACCAATGACTAAATCTATTCTTCTGGTTGCTTTAGCTGAATAATTTGTAATGGTGCCACTTGTAATGCCACCATTAGGAATAATAACTGTTTTGTTATCACCGGTTCTTAACTGTGTTGAAAATACATGAACCTCTTCAACAATACCTGCGGTACCTGAAATCTCAACAAAATCACCAGCTTTAAAAGGCTTTAATGAAATTAACAAAATACCTGAGGCAAAGTTTGATAATGAACCTTGTAATGCTAAGCCTATTGCAAGACCTGCAGCACCAACAATGGCCACTAATGAGGTGGTATTAAAACCTAAGTGAGAAATCGCAGCAATAAAGGCAACCATCACAACTAAGCCATAAATTAAGCTAGCGATAAAAGAAGTTACGGTATTATCGAATTTTTTGTGAGTAAGGATTTTTTTTGTTGCAGAACTGATCAGTTTTGCGACAAATTTACCAATCACAAAGATAGCGATTGCGATGATAAATTTTATTAGATTTTCTTGTAACATAGCCTGGTTTTCAACTAACCAATTAGTAACATTGTCCATTTTTTGTACTCCGTTTAAAAATAGTCGAGTATTATAGTGAATTTGACAACATATTTCTAATAATATTACATTTTTCTAATAATATAACGAAAAATTTACAAAAAAAGGAGCCGAAGCTCCTTAATCTTAATGGCTAGCTGATGTTATTTTATAATAGCGTTCAGTTTGCCAGCATCATATAAATCAAACATAGTATCTAATGAAATGGGTTTGATTTTATCTGCATTACCTGATGCGCCAAATGAATCATAGCGAGCTATACAAATTTCAGTCATGGCTTTAGTGGTTTCAGCTAAAAATTTACGTGGATCAAATTCGCTTGGGTTGTGTGCTAAGAAGCGACGAGTTGCCCCCGTTGATGCTAAACGTAAATCAGTATCAATATTAATTTTACGAACACCATTTTTAATGCCTTCTTGAATTTGCTCTACTGGCACGCCGTAAGTTTCAGGAATATTACCACCATATTCATTGATGATAGCAAGCCACTCTTGTGGCACTGATGATGAACCGTGCATAACTAAATGGGTATTTGGGATACGGTTATGTATCGCTTTAATACGGTCAATCGCTAAGATGTCACCTGTTGGTGGACGCGTAAATTTGTAAGCGCCATGAGAAGTTCCACAAGCAATCGCTAAAGCATCAACTTGAGTTTTCTTAACAAAGTCAGCGGCTTCTTCTGGATCAGTTAACATTTGTTCTTTTGTTAATATCCCTACTGCACCAATACCGTCTTCTTCACCCGCTTCACCTGTCTCTAATGAACCAAGACAACCTAATTCACCTTCAACAGAAACACCACAAGCATGTGCCATTTCAACGGTTCTGCGTGTTACATCAACGTTGTATTCATAGCTTGAAGGGGTTTTACCATCAGACATTAAAGAACCATCCATCATAACTGATGAAAAACCCATTTGAATTGAACGCTGACAAACACTCGGCGAAGTGCCGTGATCTTGATGCATTACCACGGGAATATGAGGGAATTCTTCAATTGCTGCAAGAATTAAATGACGAAGAAAAGGAGCGCCAGCATACTTACGAGCACCTGCAGAGCCTTGTAAAATAACCGGGCTATTGGTTTTGTCTGCAGCGATCATTATTGCTCTAACTTGCTCTAAGTTGTTAACGTTAAAAGCGGGAATACCGTATCCGTATTCTGCAGCGTGATCTAACATTTGGCGCATAGAAATTAAAGCCATTGAATTACTCCTAAGTGTTTAAGATGTCATATATTATTTGCCCAATCTCAAAAAAAACAAGTTTCATTGTGAAATTTAAGCTTTCGTAACGTAAGTATATCAGATAAGAAATTGACATGGCAAAAGAAAAAATAATGCCATTAATGGTTTTTATCTGTTTATTTATAACGGTTTTAAATAATGTTCTATAATTACTATCAAGAAGGTCGATAAACTCGATTTATAGCGAATATTTGTGCTTTTGTTTTGTAAGTTTACAACGAAAGAGTGAAATGTAATGAAAGCGCCGTTGATGGTTTTTATGAAGTTTTTTAGAAATAATAAAGAAAGCTAAAAAAAACCGCCTTTTATAAAATAAAGAGCGGTTTGACGTTGATGATTTAATTAACGTGTTTTACGTTTTAGCGCGTTCTTCTAAGATAGCGACAGCGGGTAACACTTTCCCTTCTAAAAATTCTAAGAAAGCACCACCACCGGTTGAAATATAGGAGATTTTATCGGCTATATCATATTTATCAACAGCAGCTAAGGTATCGCCACCACCAGCAATTGAAAAGGCTGAGCTTTCGGCAATTGCTTTTGCAATAGTTTCTGTACCACTACCGAATTGATCAAATTCAAAAACGCCAACAGGTCCATTCCAAACAATAGTGCCAGCATTTTTAATTATTTCTACGAGTGCCTGCGCTGAATCTGGTCCGATATCAAAAATCATATCTTCATCGCTAACATCGTTAACTGACTTTAACGTTGCGACAGCCGTTTCTGAAAACTCTGTACCAGTAATAACATCTGTTGGCACTGGAATATCGCCATCATTTGCTCTTGCCTGCTGCGTTAAACGGTTAGCTTCATCAAGTAAATCGGCTTCGTATAATGATTTACCCACATTATGTCCGCTTGCTGCTATAAAAGTATTTGCAATGCCGCCGCCAACCACTAATTGGTCAACAATTTTCGCTAATGACTCTAACACGGTTAATTTTGTAGAAACTTTAGAACCACCAACGATCGCCACTAATGGGCGTGCAGGATTGTCTAGTGCTTTACCAAGTGCTGCTAATTCACCGGACAATAGTGGACCCGCACAAGCAATAGGTGCAAACTTTGCTACGCCGTGTGTACTAGATTGCGCGCGGTGCGCAGTACCAAAGGCATCCATGACAAATACATCACATAATGCAGCTAATTTTTTTGATAAAATATCATCATTATTTTTTTCGCCGACATTAAAGCGAATGTTTTCAAAAACAACTAATTCACCTACTTTTGCATCAACGCCATCTAAGTAATCTTTTGCTAGATGCACGGGGACATTTAATGCGGCAGCTAAATAGTCAACGACAGGTTTTAATGAAAATTCTTCGTTGTACTCACCTTCAGTTGGACGACCAAGGTGAGACATTATCATCACTTTTGCGCCCGCTTCTAAAGCAAGTTTAAGGGTAGGTAAAGCCGCTCTTAATCGAGCATCAGAGGTTATTTTTCCGTCTTTAAGAGGTACATTGAGATCTTCTCGGATCAAAACTCTTTGATTGGCTAGCGCCAAGTCGGTCATTTTAATTACTGACATTTGCTGTTTCCTATTCGATAAATTTTAAAGTTATGGGTGTTTTTTACTGTTATTATTTTTTAAGCTGAATATCTTTTGCCATGGTTTTTGCCGTATCTATCATACGATTTGCAAAGCCCCACTCGTTATCGCACCAGACTAGCATTTTCACTAAACGCTTGTGGCTAACACGCGTTTGGTTGCCGTCAACAATACAAGAATGTGGGTCATGATTAAAATCTACAGAAACCAGTGGTTCTTCTGTGTAGCCTAAAATTCCTTGTAGTCCATTATTTTGTGCACGAATAATGGCTTGGTTAATCGCGTTAATATCAACATCTGTCGACAAGGTTAGGCTTAAATCCATCGCGGTAACATTAATCGTTGGTACTCGCACGGCAATCGCTTCGAAGCGTCCAGCAAATTTAGGCAGTATTCTTTCAATACCTGCTGCTAACTTGGTGTCAACCGGGATGATAGATTGGCTTGCTGCTCTACTAAGACGAAGATCTGGATGGTAAGCGTCGATAACTTGTTGATCATGCATAGAGGAATGGATAGTGGTAATACTGCCACTTTCAACGCCAAAAGCTTCATCAATGACTTTTATGACAGGTACAACGCAATTCGTGGTGCATGAGCCGTTCGAGACTATTTTATCTTTTTCACTGAGTTGCTGATGATTAATACCATAAATAATGGTGGCATCAACGTCTTGTTCACCAGGATAAGAGTAAAGTACTTTACTGGCTCCTTGGCTCAAGTGAATATTTCCATCGTGTTGATTGGCAAATTTACCGGTGCAATCAAGAACGATATCTATGTTATGTTTTTTCCATGGCATGTCTTCGAGGGACTTTTCATGGCTAAGTTGTATGACATCGCCAGCGATAACTAATTGATTGTCAGCTAACTCAACTGAAAAAGGGAAACGACCATGGGTGGTGTCATATTTTAATAAATGCGCAATACCTTTAGGCTCGGCAAGCTCATTAATTGCGACAAGCTTTAAATATTGGTTATCAGCATTCTCATAGAGGGCACGAGCAACACTTCGACCAATTCGGCCAAAGCCATTAATAGCAATGTTTACAGACATAAGTTTATCGGCATAGGTTGATGGTATTAATTTAGGGTGTTGATAAAAGTCAAAGTCCTTCAAACGAGTATACATTTCGCTTGAAGGCTTTAACTTATAGGCTTTAGTTAATGACTAAAGCTGGTTTACAGTCTTAACAACATTTGCCACGGTGAAACCAAAATGTTCAAGTAACACGTTACCTGGTGCAGATTCACCAAAAGTTGTCATACCGACAACAGCGCCAGAAAAACCAACATACTTGTACCAAAAATCAGTGTGAGCAGCTTCGATAGCGACACGTTTTATCACAGATGAAGGTAAAACTGATTCTTTGTATTCGCTTGATTGTACATCAAAAGTATTGGTTGACGGCATAGAAACTACGCGTACTTTTTTACCATCAGCGGTTAATTGTTTTGCAGAATCAAGGGCTAATGATACTTCAGAACCCGTTGCAATGAGTATAACGTCAGCAGTACCCTCACAGTCTTGCAATACATAAGCGCCTTTGGCGATGTTTGTTACTTGTGAACTGTTACGCGCTACTGCCGGTAAACCTTGGCGAGAAAATATTAATGACGTAGGGCCATTTTTACGTTCAATCGCTGATTTCCAAGCAACAACAGATTCTGTTGCATCACATGGGCGCCAAGTATCCATATTCGGGGTAGTACGTAAATTCGTTAACTGTTCGATTGGCTGATGTGTTGGACCATCTTCACCTTGACCAATAGAATCGTGAGTGTAAACAAATATATTTTGAATACCCATTAAAGCCGACATACGAACTGCGTTACGCGCATACTCCATAAACATCATGAACGTTGCACCGTAATTAATGAAACCACCGTGCAATGAAACGCCATTCATAATGCCGCTCATACCAAATTCACGTACGCCGTAATAAATGTAGTTACCGGCAGCATCTTTTTCAATACCTTTAGAGCCTGACCATAACGTTAAGTTAGAACCCGCTAAATCAGCAGAACCACCCAATAACTCAGGTAATATAGCGCCAAAAGCTTCAATAGTATTTTGTGAGGCTTTACGCGAAGCAATATTTTCGCCTTTATCTTGGCAAGCTTGCACTAAGGCATTGGCTTTTTCTTCGAAATCGCTCGGTAAATCACCTTTAATAACTCGACGCTCGTATTCGGCAGCAAGTGCTGGGTGAGCTTGTTGGTATGCTGAAAATTGGTCATTCCAAGAAACTTGGCTCGATTGGCCTTTTTCTTTTTGATCCCATTCAGCATAAACATCGCTTGGAATTTCAAAAGGGGCATGTGGCCAGTTTAACGCTTTACGTGTCGCTGCAATCTCATCATCACCTAATGGTGCGCCATGACAATCATGTGTGCCTTCTTTATTCGGTGAACCAAAACCAATAATTGTTTTACAACAAATCATTGATGGTTTATCCGTTACTGCTTTAGCTGCAGTAATTGCCGCCGCTATAGCTGCTGAGTCGTGACCGTCAACGCTTATTACGTGCCAGCCATAAGCTTCAAAACGAGCAGGTGTGTCATCTGTAAACCAACCTTCAACTTTACCATCAATTGAAATACCGTTGTCATCCCAAAAAGCGACTAATTTACCTAATCCTAAAGTGCCGGCTAATGAACATACTTCGTGAGAAATACCTTCCATCAAACAACCATCACCTAAGAAACAATAAGTAAAGTGATCAACGATGTCGTGACCTGGACGGTTAAATTGTGCAGCAAGTGTTCTTTCAGCAATGGCCATACCAACTGCATTAGAAATACCAGCACCTAATGGTCCTGTCGTTGTTTCTACACCTGGGGTGTAACCGTATTCTGGGTGGCCTGGTGTTTTAGAATGTAATTGACGGAAATTCTTTAATTCTTCAATCGGTAATTCATAACCGGTTAAATGTAATAAAGAATATATAAGCATTGAGCCATGACCGTTCGACAAAACAAAACGATCGCGGTCGGTCCAATTTGGATCTGTTGGATTATGTTTTAGAAAATCGCGCCATAGTACTTCGGCAATATCTGCCATGCCCATTGGGGCTCCAGGGTGTCCGGATTTCGCTTTCTGTACGGCATCCATACTTAAAGCTCTAATTGCATTGGCCAGTTCTTGACGAGACGGCATATTGACTCCAAATCTTTATTATATTTATACTTAAAATGAACTAAGTATATGAGGGGTGAAAGTGCCACCATTTTCACCTAGACCACCACTAAACTGCAAACGATATTATGCAAATAAGTGTTTTTTTTGGTATTACTTAGACCAAATGGCTAAAAAGACCATTAATATAACATTCTCTCACTGGTCGATTGTTTATAATTTATCTGTTTTATTAATTTTAAATGGTTGAATTACCAATGTTAATCGTATAGATTGGTTGAGTTTTGTACAGATGTCAAAATAACAACTATAAAACCTGACACAGGAACATTTATGAACAGGTCATCTTCACGAGGATTTAAGCTGACAACAGTGATTTTTGCGGTAATCGTATTGGCTGTTTCAGCGGCATTGAGTAATATCTCAATCGTAGGTGACAAGGAAGTTACAATAGAAAAATCTACCAGTGAGTAGTCGTTGGTAATAAATTATATGAATTTTAAAGGCCTCGTTTACGGGGCTTTTTTATCTCTACGCTGCATTAGTGCATTCTGCACGTTATTTTTTTACGAAAAATTATAGACCCTCATCCATGGAGGCAATAGTACGGTGCTGTGACCGTATTGATGCAGGAAGTAGAGTAAAGCAGTAGCGGTTACCGAGGTGGCAAGGAGTGTCTATGTTCCGAATCAACCAGCGATCAAGCTAGTTCTTTCTGTAGCCATTTAAGTGCTTGCTGGCGACCGAGCTCTAAACCATTAAACTGCTTAACGTTTAACTTATCATTACTACGTTTATTGATAATATCTTCAGTGTTAGCAACACCTTCTTTAGAATAGTTGATTGAGGCTATTGATTTCATATGAATTAGAGAACCCATCGTTAACTGCGCCTCAAGTGAATAGGTGTAAGGATAAATTTTATTGACGATAACACCAAAATCAGTTTTAAAAAAAGTACAAAAAAAAGTTTCAATTTCTTCCATCATTTCAATTGAGATATAAACGCCTTTATCAAAAATCACTTCGGCAATCTTTTCATTTAAAAGGTTTATTTGAACAAAACTTAATCTGTGTTTTTCCATTTGGGGACTCATAGTGAAATGTATTTGATTAAGCAACAATTGTAGTCTGTTTTTGGAATTACTAGTAGGCTGATCTACGGATAAATTTATCGAGGGGCTAGTTAATAATAAAATAGCGGCTTTTAGGTTAATAGCTGATATTTAGTCATAAAACCACTTATTAGACATGGACAATTCAGAGTTGGGCGCAATACTATGATGTTATCTATAAAGTAGATTATGTGATGTATGTGATGTATGTGATGTATGTGATGGTAAATCAATAGAGGGATGCTCTCTACATTATAGGTGTTTCTTTGATTGTGACTTTATTATAGCAATGATAAGTGTGAGGGCTGTTAAAAGTGGGTTACCTAGCGATAAAAGGCTAGTTGTCTGTTTTTAAATTATCACTTGATTTAGTGATTTTGGTGTCCCTGAGACGATTCGAACGTCCGACCTAGCGCTTAGGAGGCGCTTGCTCTATCCAACTGAGCTACAAGGACATTATAACGCAAAAAGCGTTGTTAATTTATCTTAAAAGTTGTTGTTGTTCTAGTTTTATTTTCTCTGTATGTGGATGAAAAATAATTAATTAGAAATAACGGTTTATCATTCGCTTTAAATCGTTTTATACTGCAACTGAAGTTGATTAGACTATGGCTAAAACTATAAATAAGAGGTTGAATTTGTTAAAAAAACGTTACAAACAAGTTGCCTTGGTTTTTTGGTCTCTATTAAGCGCTTTGTTGATAACTACGCAAACATTTGCAGATAATGGCACAACCAATCGTGACTTTATCTTTTTTGTTGAACGCGTTGAAAAATTACAAAATACCAATGTTACCGATGCACTTGCGCTGTTAGATTCTTATCAAACCAACATCAATGCGTTAACCGTTGGGAACCAGGTAAAGTATTACCAAGTACTGTCAGAAGTTTATATTGAAGCCTCTCAATATAAATCGGCGTTTAGCGCCGCATCGCAAGGGTTAAAAATAGCACAACATTTAACTAGTCCTACAATATTGATTTCACAACTTTCATACTTACGTGGCTTTTCTTTAGAAAGTTTAGGTGATGCTAGTGGCGCGGTTGAGAATTATTTGAATGGCTTAGAAGTTGCCGAATCCTTAGATGCTAAAAAATTTATTGCCGATGGCTTTATCAACTTAGGTGCTATTTATTACCTAACTGAACAATATGAAAAGTCGTTGACTATGCTCAATAACGCGCTGGTTATTGCCAATACTCTAGATAATGAAGAACTTAAAGGTTCCGTTAACAGCGAGTTGGGTATTTTATACTCTTATATGTATAACCCTAAAAAATCGATAAAATTTTACCAAGCGTCTTACGAACATTATAAAAAAGCGGGTATGGCACTCTATGCGTTAAATAGTTTACAAAATATTGCAGTGAACTACATGGATCAAAGCCGATATGAACAAGCTATTGAGCTATTTGAAGAAGTCATAGCCAGTGCTAATAAATTTAGTAACAATGAAGTTATAAGTGGAGCTTATACTCGTTTGTCTATGTCGCACGCTAAGAAGAAAGATCCTGATTTAGATGTTGCTTATCAATATATTACCCTTGCTGAACAATACCTAAAAGGTGTACAGCAACATAATGCCTTATTATTTTTTAACGTTAATAAGGCATACGTACTTGAAGCCATGGAACGATATGATGAGGCGCTTGAAAACTTAGCTGTCGCTGAAAAAATATTAGCAAAAAATAGTCAAACAAAAAATACTTTTTCAAATTATCACTTGATGTATTTGCAGTCTGAAATTTATTATAAAACACAAAGATATCAGCAAGCTTATGAAAAACAATCTCAATTTTTAACGCGTTTATTTAAAGATCAAGAAAACATAAACATGGAACAAATTGAAGAGTTACGATTAAGTTTTGAAAGCAAACAAGCAGACTTAAAAAACAAAATACTTGAACAGGAGAAGTCTGTACAAATAATAGAACTTAACGATGTGACCTACTACGAAGAAAATTTACATTTGTTGATTATTTTTGTCGGTACGGTGCTTGTCATACTCGCTTGGTTTTTGCTTAAAATGTTACAAAGTCAACAACATCTTGTTCGAATTAGCCAAGTTGATGATTTAACAGGTGTTGCTAACCGCCGGCGTTTAATCGAATTGGGTGAGCAAATGTTTACGCGAGCAGAAGAAGAACAGGCACCTTTTAGTATATTAATGCTCGATGTTGATAATTTCAAAGCGATAAATGATAGCTTTGGTCATAATACCGGTGACAAAATACTCAAAGATATTGCTGACTTGGCTAACCATATTATGCGTCAAAGTGATTGTTTTGGCCGTTTCGGTGGCGAGGAATTTATTGCTTTATTAGCGAACACTTCACCCGAAAATGCTTATGATTTGGCTGAGAGATTACGCTTGAGTATTCAAAATAAAGTTTGGTCATATAAAAAGCTCACTGGGGTTACGGTCAGTATTGGTATATCTTCTTACCAAAAAGGAAGTACTACAAGTTTTGCTCAACTGATAAAAGACGCGGATATTAATATGTATCAAGCAAAAAATTTAGGTAGAAATAAGGTGTGTTTTTAATGAAACATTACTCTTTTTCTAATATATCACTGTGTGTCTTATTGAGCTTCTACTTGGCAAGTGCAGCATTTTCTCCAGTAGCGCAAGCTTATTCAGTTGGCGAAGCGTTAGCCGCAGAAGAGAATAAGAGTGACAATGCGCCTGCTGAGCCTGAAAATATTTTGAACAATAAAGAGCCGTTACCAATTAATGCTCGTATTTTGTCTTTGCTATCACTGGTTCAACAAAACGATCAAAAAGATGCTGTGCAAGTTACCGGTGTTTTATTACAACTAGAAGAAATCAACTCAACTTTTAACGCCGCAGAACAGTATTTAATATTTTTGATACACGCTTTAATCGAGCACCATGCACAACAGGATAAACAGGCTATTGCTTGGCTTGAGAAAACATTAATCTTACGAGATGAAATCCCTGAAAAGCAGCTTTATTTACCTGAATTCTCTGAAGTGAATCTGATTTTTGCTCGCTCATTTTCTGCTTTGGGTGACTTTAAGCAAGCGTTCGATTATAAGAAAAAATATATAAGAAATGGTTACCAATACTTTGATGGAACCCGAGCTGATAAAATTAAAGATCTTAATAAAACCTATGCAACGGATGAAAAAATTAAGCAAAATGAATTACTAGCCAATCAAAATAAAATTAAACGTTTAAAAATTATTGCTGCAGAGAATAAAAAGTTTGCTCAACAACGTAATATTTTAATACTAGTTGTCACTGTTATTGTTTTCTTTGTACTTCTGTTGAGACAAATAAAAGTCAGAAAAAAATTAAAATATTTAGCAAAAGTAGATAGTCTAACTAACTTATATAATCGACGTACTTTGTTTGAAAAAGGCGCTGAAGCAGTCGCCACAGCGGTCAATGAAAAACAGAGTTTAAGTGTCATTCTATTAGATATAGATCACTTCAAAAATATAAATGATACTTACGGTCATGATATTGGTGATGAAGTTATTAAAATAATTGCCGAACTAGGCAGTGAAACTATGCGCTCTCGCGATCTTTTTGCTCGATTAGGTGGTGAAGAGTTTGCCGGTATATTACCAGAGGTAGGCTGTGCTGAAGCTAAGGCAATAGCCGAGCGTTTACGTGAGAAAGTGGCAAGTAAAGACTGGTCTGAATTTAATATTAATGAACAAGTATCGGTATGTATTGGCGTTGCTTGTTTAGAGCAAGTCGAGTTAAATTTTGATGACTTACTTAATGCAGCTGACATAGCGATGTATTATGCTAAAGCTAACGGACGCAACCGCGTCTGTCAGTTTAATGATGAAGGCCAAAATAATAACGACTAATTTACAGATTTTGATAAAGAAGTGTTTTCCTGCCTTGTCTCCCTATTGTCATTCAAAATGTACTCTCAAAGGCGCATCTTGATTGGCAACAGCTATATAATCATATAAGCTAGAGTCTAGCTAAATGTAATCTAAAAATAATAACCAAAGTCACGGGTAGGGCTACTCCCTAACAGGTTGACAATTCAGGAATTAATTCATGTCAGACGCGCTTAATTTTAGCCTCGAAGGTATTGAACAGCGACCACTTCGACAATTTACCGAAGAGTCTTATTTAAACTATTCGATGTACGTGATCATGGATCGAGCTTTACCACATATTGGTGATGGCTTGAAGCCAGTTCAAAGACGTATTGTCTATGCGATGTCTGAATTAGGTTTGTCTGCCAACGCAAAATATAAAAAATCAGCGCGTACTGTTGGTGATGTGTTGGGTAAATTTCATCCACATGGCGACTCTGCTTGCTATGAAGCTATGGTATTAATGGCTCAGCCATTTTCATATCGATATCCGCTGGTTGACGGGCAAGGAAACTGGGGCGCGCCAGACGATCCGAAATCTTTCGCTGCTATGCGTTATACCGAATCACGTTTATCACGTTTTAGCGAAATATTACTCGCCGAATTAGGTCAAGGCACCGTTGATTGGACACCAAACTTTGACGGTACCATGAATGAACCTAAAACCTTGCCTGCTCGTTTACCTCATATACTCTTAAATGGTATTACCGGCATCGCTGTTGGTATGGCTACCGATATTCCGCCCCATAACGTTCGTGAAGTTGCTAATGCATGTGTGCATTTAATTGAACAACCTAAAGCGGAAATTAGTGATTTACTTGAGTATGTCAAAGGTCCTGATTACCCCACCGATGCTGAAATAATTACACCTAAAGCCGATATTGAAAAAATATATAGAACCGGTAAAGGTAGTATTAAGATGCGCGCCATCTTTGAGGTTGTGCAGGGTGATATTGTTATTACAGCTTTACCTCATCAAGCTTCTGGCGGCAAAATACTTGAACAAATTGCTGGGCAAATGAATGCGAAAAAACTACCTATGGTGGTTGATTTGCGTGACGAGTCTGATCATGAGAATCCAACCCGTTTAGTGGTGATCCCTCGTTCTAATCGAGTTGATATAGAACAATTAATGAATCACTTGTTTGCCAGTACCGATTTAGAAAAAAGTTATCGTGTTAATCTAAACATGATTGGCTTGAATAATAAACCTGCAGTAAAAGACTTGCGGGTTATTTTATCAGAATGGCTGGTATATCGTCGCGAAACTGTGCGTCGTCGCTTGCAGTATCGTCTCGACAAAGTGTTAGCTCGTTTACATTTATTAGACGGTTTATTGATCGCCTATTTAAATATTGATGAAGTTATCGAAATTATTAGAAATTTTGATAAACCCAAAGAAGAACTGATTTCTCGTTTTGATTTATCAGAACGTCAAGCAGAATCAATTTTAGAAATTAAGCTTCGCCAACTTGCTAAACTTGAAGAAATTAAAATAAGAGCAGAGCAAGCAGAGCTTAATATAGAACGTGAATATCTTGAAAAAATATTAAACTCAACAGCGCGAATGAATACGCTAATGAAAAAAGAAATTCAAGAAGCGGCTGAAAAATATGGTGATGACCGTCGTTCTGTTCTTATTGAGCGCAGCGAAGCAAAAGCACTATCTGAAAAAGATTTAGTCCCCAGTGAAGCCGTTACCGTTGTCGTTTCTCACAAGGGTTGGGCGCGTTGTGCCAAAGGTCATGATATTGAACCAGAAGCGCTGAGTTATAAATCAGGCGACAGCTACTTATGTTCTTCAAAAGGGCGCAGCAATAATCCTGTGGTCTTTATTGACTCAACGGGGCGTGCTTACACCACCGACGCTCATACATTGCCAACGGCAAGAAGCCAAGGTGAGCCGTTAAGTGGCCGTTTTAGCCTATCGACAGGAGAAACGTTTGTCACGAGTTTAATGGCAAGTGATGAAAGTAAATATTTACTCAGCAGTGATGCTGGCTATGGTTTTGTTGGTAAATTTTCTGACATGATCAGCCGCAATAAGAATGGTAAAGCATTATTAAGCGTGCCAGCAAATGCCAAAGTGAATACACCATTGCCAATTGCTAATATTGATAATATGTTAGTGCTTGCCATTACGTCTGAAGGTCGAATGCTGGTATTTCCAGTTAAAGACTTACCGATACTTAGTAAAGGTAAAGGTAACAAAATTATTAATATTTCTGCAGCAAGAGCGAAAAGCCGTGAAGAATTTGTTTCGATACTAAACGTTATTTCAGCAGAGAGTTCGGTAACATTGCACGCGGGTAAGCGTAAGTTAACCTTAAAAGCCAGCGATGTTGAGCACTATCGTGGTGAGCGTGGTCGCCGTGGCAATAAGTTACCAAGAGGTCTACAACGCGTTGACCGTGTCGAAGTGGGTATGATCGCCGAAGAAATTAACATGGAAGACGTGGTAATTCCAACAGCCAATGATGAGATATAAGTAACCGTAACTTTTAATCACTATTTACTTCATCATTTATTAAAAACTCAGGTAAAATAACATTATTATTTTACCTGAGTTTTTTATCTTTATGTCACAGCCTTTTACCTACTCAACAACCTACGAACTAGACAAAGCCCATTTTCAAGAATGTTTTAGCGAATCTGTTGTCATCGTTACTTCAATAAGTGCCTATAAAAAATCAATTGCCTTATCCGTTGCTGGAATGTTGTTAGTACTGTTTACCGAAATGAATCCCTATGCAGCTTGGTTTGTTTTTGCTTTAGGTATTCTTGAAGCCGTCAGTACCTATTATCAAAAACCGTGGTGGGTGATGCGACAAATGCTCAGTAAAGCCGCCAAAGGTAATGTTGATTTAACGATTGATGAACAGGGCATTGTGAGTAAATCATTTTACGCTAGCTTGACATTATTGTGGTCAGACGTGCAATTAATACAAAACACCCAGCTAGGTTGGTTAATAAGACACGCTCAGGGGCGTAGTTACATTTCTAATAAAAATTTATCGGCAGCAGCGATAACATTCCTTACCGATAAACAGGCTCAGCAAAGTAAGCGTTAATATTCAGTGAATTTTTTTCGCTTAAATAACCCTAAATTTATTTTAATATTCATTTCGATTTGGTTTGGCATGCTAGTAATGTCTCCTATAGCTATCGAAGATATTCGTGAGTATGGGGTCTTTAGTTTTATTGGCTTACTTGGCGGTATTTTTGCCAATTCAACGGGAGCAGGTGGCGGGGTTGTCTTTATCCCATTGTTTAATCAACTCAACTTTACTGAACAACAATCTATAGCGACCAGCTTTGCTATTCAATGTTTTGGTATGACTGCCGGCGCTTTTATTTGGTGGTTTCATTATCATAGTGAAAAAACACAATTACATTTATGGCAAGGGTTTAAACGTATTATCAGTGTGACCACAATAAGCTCAATTATCGGTATTTGGTTTGTTTATGGTAATCAACTTAGCTCACCCACTTCTTTGCATCACAGCTTTAGCTGGTTCTCTTTAGTGCTTGGCCTATTTATAATTGGCACTATCTTCTTTATTAAGCCACATCGCGAGCGTAGCCAACTCTACCTTTTTGATTGGCTCGCTTTAACCACCATAGGACTATTTGGTGGTGCGCTTACCGCTTGGCTATCGGTAGGTGTTGGTGAGTTATTGGCTATTTATTTAATTCTTCGACGTTTTGACATTAGTATGGCGGTGGCCGCAGCCGTGATTGTTTCAGCTTTTACTGTTTGGTCCGCCATCTGGCAGCATACCTTGATTCAATTTGAAGTTTATTGGCAAGTGGTGCTATTTGCAGGCCCAGGTGCCTTGCTTGGCGGTATTTTTGCTAAGAGCTTAGTGACGCACCTCTCAGCAACTAAGTTGAAATTATTTTTTGCTTTTTGGTTGTTAATAATAGGACTCATTGGTATCAAGTAAGTAGTCGCTAACCGCTCATCTTTTCTTCGAAATTAGCTAAAAAATTAATTGTATTACATATTCTGGGGCAAGGATCCACAAAACCCCACAAATTCATCAACTTTGCTCAAAGCCTTAATTTTATTGGCGTTCGGCCAGATCATTTATACCAATCTTTGCTTGACATGACTTCACTTTTCTCACTAAACTGTATCAATGTGGGAATAAGTGGGAATTAGTGGATCTTAAAGGATTACTAAAATAATAAAGCAGGATTATGTTTAGAGGCACAAGCGCAATTACGCTCGACAGTAAAAATAGAATCACGGTACCGACCAAGTACCGCGAAGAGCTATTTGCCGATTGCCAAGGAAAAATGGTTTGTACCGTTGATATTCAACATCCCTGCCTACTACTTTACCCGCTTCCTGAATGGGAAGAAATAGAATTAAAATTGTGTAGTTTATCGAGTATGAACCCACAAGAACGATTGTTACAGCAAGTACTTTTAGGCAATGCTTCTGATTGTGAAATTGATAAGAGTGGTCGCTTATTGATTAATGGTCCGTTGCGTTTACATGCCAATTTAGAAAAAGGTGTGATGCTGGTAGGACAATTAAAGAAATTTGAAATTTGGAGTGAAAATGCCTGGCAAGCGCAAATGCAAAAAGGCATTAGCCAAATTCAGTCGGGTGAAATTGAACTGACTGACCGCTTGTTAGACTTATCACTGTAAATAGCAAAAATAAGACTAAAAATAGTTAATAACCCGATACCGAATTGATCACTTGGTATTCAGTAACATGGTGTTACCCAAAATGAAATTAGATAATTCACATATCTCGGTATTGCTTGACGAAGCAGTGACCGGACTCGCAATCAACCCCGATGGTACCTATATCGACTGTACGTTTGGTCGAGGCGGGCACTCAGCCCTTATACTTTCTCAACTCTCTGAAAATGGTCGGCTTATTGCCATTGACCGAGATCTTACGGCAATTAAAGCAGCAGAAAAATTTGCTGACGATGCTCGATTCACTATTGAGCACGAAGGCTTTGCCGACTTACAAAACATTGCTGAAAAGCATCAATTACTTGGTAAAGTTGACGGTATTCTCCTTGACCTTGGCGTGTCTTCGCCACAGCTTGATGAAGCCGAACGTGGCTTTAGCTTTATGAATGATGGCCCATTAGACATGCGTATGGATACTTCGCGTGGACAAACCGCAGCAGAATGGATTGCTGTGGCTGATGTTGAAGATATTACTTGGGTACTACGTACTTTTGGTGAAGAAAAACACGCTTGGCGAATTGCTAACGCCATTGTTGATACACGTGAAGAAACCCCTTATACCCGTACTAGTCAGTTAGCCAAAATCATTCAAACGACAGCACCACAACGCGAAATTAAAAAGCACCCAGCGACACGAAGCTTTCAAGCGATCCGTATTTACATTAATAGTGAGTTAGAGCAAATTGAAAAAGTACTTGCGGCATCATTATCGGTACTTGCTGAAAATGGTCGTTTAGTGGTTATTAGCTTCCATTCATTAGAAGACCGTCTTGTTAAGCAGTTTATGAAAAAACACTCGCAAGGCAAAAAAGTGCCTCGTGGTTTACCGATCAGTGAAGCAGAATTGAATAAAGGTAAAAAATTAGAACTTGTTGGTCGAAGACTAAAACCCAGTGAAAGTGAAGTTGAAGAAAATAAACGTTCACGAAGTTCAGTCATGCGGGTTGCAATGAGATTACCGCTTTAATGCGGCTGATATAGTTATGGCAAACTCAAAAATGGCATTGCCATTAGAAGTTTGGTACGACATTCAGCGACATATATTTATATATCTGTTGTTAGTTATGGTGGTTATTTCGGCATTTTCGGTGATTTACTTCACCCATTTAAATCGTCAAACCACCAGTGGTTTAGAAATATTATTAACAGAAAGAGATGAGTTAGATATTGAGTGGCGTAATTTATTGTTAGAGCAAAATAGCCTAGCTGAGCACAGTACGATAGAAAGCAAAGCTAGAAAATTATTACAGATGAAAAGACCGAATATAAATTCGGAAATTATCATTCAACAACAATGAGCAAGTTAGTGAAGAAACAAGTAGATAAACAGCAAATTTCGGTGGCATGGCGTTTTTACGTTGTGGTCGGCCTAATAGTGTTTGTTTATGCAGGTTTGTTGGCTCGCAGTGCATATATTCAAATCATTGAACCCGACATGTTGAAAAAACAGGGAGATATGCGCTCATTACGTACCGCTGCTCATACAGTACAACGTGGTTCAATTGTCGATCGTAACGGCCGTGAACTGGCGATCAGTGTCCCGGTTGAAACCGTGTGGGCAGATCCTAAAATTATCATGGACAACAATGCGCTAGCAATGAAAGAGCATTGGCAAGCACTTGCCGATGTTTTAGGGCGTAATGTTAACAAACTAACTTCACGTATTGTTAAAAACCCAACTAAACGTTTTGTTTATGTTGAACGTAAAGTATCGCCAGCAATGGCTAAATACATTAAAGAATTAAAAATACCGGGTATTCATTTACGAAAAGAATCAAAACGCTTTTATCCGTCAGGAGAAATAAGCGCTCATGTTGTTGGCTTTACCAATGTAGATGACAAAGGTATCGAGGGTGTTGAACGCGTTTACGATCAATTACTGACGGGAACTGACGG
Organism: Colwellia sp. BRX10-9; assembly: GCF_014077405.1. Lineage (NCBI taxonomy): Bacteria > Pseudomonadati > Pseudomonadota > Gammaproteobacteria > Alteromonadales > Colwelliaceae > Colwellia > Colwellia sp. BRX10-9. Next base: position 97,121 of record NZ_JACGVV010000006.1, read on the forward strand.
CGAAAAACAATACCGTAAAGATGCTAAGGGCCGTAAAATAGAAATACTGTCTGAGCAAGAATCTACTCAGCCCAAAGATATCGTTTTGAGTATTGATCAGCGTATTCAAGCCATCGCTTATAAAGAATTAAAAGGTGCGGTAAAAGCATTTAAAGCGACATCAGGCTCAGTCGTTGTTACTAATGTTCATACAGGCGAAATTTTAGCGCTGGTAAATAGCCCATCTTATAATCCTAATAATCGTCGAAACACAGCGATCCATCGTTTTCGAAATCGAGCGATCACCGATTTTTATGAACCGGGTTCAACCTTAAAACCTTTAACTGCATTAACCGCCTTAGAGTTTGGTTCAGTAAAAGCCGACAGCATCATTGATACCAGTCCAGGTTGGATGCGTTTAGGTGGCCGCAGAGTTGGCGACCCAATTAACCGTGGCAAATTAAGTATTACTGATATTTTGGTGCATTCATCAAATATGGGCACGACAAAATTAGCACTTTCAGTACCGAAAGAATTTTTACTGAATAAATTCTTTGATGCTGGCTTTGGCGAAGAAACCGGTGTTGGCTTAGTTGGCGAAAGTTCAGGTATTATGCATGATCGCCAACGTTGGTCGAAATTTGAATTAGCGACCTTATCTTGGGGGCATGGTGTTGCGGCAACCCCGCTTCAACTAGCACGTTTTTATTCAACCTTAGCTAATGGCGGCATTAAAAAGCCGCTCACTATTATCAAAAAAGATACCTTGGATACTATTCCACTTCGAGATGTACGGATTTTTTCAGAGCAATCGAGTGAACAAGTTGTTGGCATGTTAGAAAATGTGGTTAATGAGCATACCCCAAATGCTAAGGTAGAAGGTTACCGTGTTGGTGGCAAAACGGGCACTGCAATTAAAGCTTTCGCTGGTGGCTATGGCAATGAATACGTTGGCTTGTTTGCTGGCATGGCACCAATTTCTGATCCTGAGATTGTGGTTGTTGTTGTTATCAATGAACCTGGCGGCGATTTATACCATGGTGGCGAAGTTGCTGCCCCTGTCTTTTCAAGAGTAATGAAAGGCGCATTGCGGGTATTAAATATTGCCCCAGATGCAAAGCGTGTTGCTGATATAAGACCTGTGGTCAGTGAAGACAAGCCAACAATGAAAGTAAAACAGGAGCATGCCGATGCCTAAGTTTACTTTTTCATTGAGCCAAGCACAATTATTTGACGTTTTTAAACGGTTTAATTTACCGTTACCCGCATTGGCTGAACGGGCTTATTTCCCAATGAATTGTGGAGATTTGGTTAATGATACCCGTAAATTAAAAGCGGGCGATGTCTTTTGTGCGATTATCGGCCATCAGCAAAATGGTAATGATTATATTAACCAAGCCGTATCATTAGAGTGTGGGTTAATCATTGCTGAATGCAGCCATGCCAGCCAACATGGTGAAATTGTTTATTTAACGACAGAAAATTCAGATAAAAAAATAGCACAAGTCTATTTCTATCAACTCAATGAAAAGTTATTTTCATTTGCTAAGGGGTATTATCAAAGTCCACAAGATAATATGACGATTATAGGTATTACTGGCACCAATGGTAAAACCAGCACCAGTCAAATAATCTCAAAATTATTAGCGAGTTGCCAACAAAGAACAGCGGTTATAGGCACCAATGGCGCTGGACAAATTGAATCGCTACAAACCGTTGAAAATACGACACCGGCAGCAACACAGTTGCATCAGTTAATGGCTGAGTTCTCTGCAGATCATTGTAAAAATGTTGCTATGGAAATATCTTCTCATGCACTTGAGCAGCGGCGTGTTTTAGCAAATTTACTTGATATTGCCGTGTTCACCAATTTGACACGCGATCATCTTGATTATCATAAAACCATGACAAACTATGCTGACGCCAAATATCAAATTTTTAGTCATGATGCCAAACAAATAGCCATTATTAATGGTGATGACCAGCAAGGTAAACAATGGTTAGCGCATTGGCCAAATAAGCAAAGTCTTATTGTTTATGGTAAATCGGCCGCAGTTACTCAATTTTCAGCTTATGCCCAAGCCAGTGAGATTAAAACCCATGCTAATGGTGTTCAATTCATCTTGAATACCCATCTTGGTCAACAAGAAATTGACAGCGTGCTAATGGGCGATTTCAATATTGAAAATTTATTAGCGGGTATTGCTGTATTGATGAGCAAAAATATTTCATTACATGATATCGCGTTAGCGGTTAAAGCATTAACACCGATTGTTGGCCGCATGGAAACATTTAAAGCTAATAATAAAGCGACCACTATTGTTGACTATGCACATACTCCCGATGCATTAGTCAGTGCACTGCATGCTTGTCGCCACCATTGTAAAGGTGAGTTATGGGTGGTGTTTGGTTGTGGAGGAGACAGAGACAAAGGTAAGCGACCACTAATGGCGCTAGCAGCCGAGAATGGTGCTGATCATCTGGTGTTTACCACAGATAATCCAAGAACAGAAAAAGCTGAAGATATCGTTGCCGATATGCTCGCGGGGTGTCTTTTTCCTGAAAAAATCACCGTTTTACTTGACCGCGAAGCCGCGATCAAAGCTACCTTGGCAAAAGCAAAGGCTGATGACATGGTTTTACTTGCGGGTAAAGGCCATGAAGACTACATCATAGTAGCTAATGAAAAAATTAATTATAACGAACGTGAATTGGTTAAAGCCATTTATGACGTTTATCAACAACAAAGTAACACTGCAGGAGCAATATCATGATCCCATTATGCTTAGCTGAAATTGCTTTAGCCGTTGATGGTAAGCTCGTTGGAGAAAACATCACTATTGATAGCATTAATACCGATAGTCGAGCATTAGCAAAGGGTGAATTATTTCTTGCGCTCAAGGGACCAAATTTTGATGCACACCGTTTTTTGAATCAGGTGATTGAATTAGGTTGTGCAGCCGTGATTGTTCAAGATGATTGCCAACTGAGTATTCCTCAAATTATTGTTGAAGATACGCATAAAGCCTTAGGCAAGATAGCTGCTTATGTGAAAGAAAAAGTTGCCCCTAAAACGGTTGCTATTACCGGAAGTAGTGGTAAAACCACAGTAAAAGAAATGGTAGCGGCAATTTTATCACGCTTGGGCAAGGTATTAGCAACAAAAGGGAATTTTAATAACGATATTGGTGTGCCACTCACCTTATTGCGCCTTGAGTCACAGCACGAATTTGCTGTGGTTGAGTTGGGTGCAAATCATATGGGTGAAATAGCTTACACCTCAGCATTAGTGAAGCCTGATGTTGCTATTATTAATAATATTGCCGCGGCTCATTTAGAGGGATTTGGCGATTTATGCGGTGTGGCACGTGCAAAAGGTGAAATTTTTGAAGGCCTAAGCAGTGGCGGCATTGCTCTATATAACCAAGATTGTAAATTTGCCAATAAATGGCAATGGCGTTTGGTTGACAAAAAAGTAAGAACGTTCTCATGTGAACAAGCTGCTGACTGTTTCTCAAGTGATGTAATACTTGATGATACAGGTTGTGCTGGCTTTAAGCTTAATACTCACTCTGGCAATACGTTCATTGAATTAACGGTGCCGGGGAAACACAATGTTTGCAATGCGGTTGCTGCAGCTGCGATTGCTTTAGAATTTGGTGCTAGCCTTGACGATATTCGTTTAGGCTTGGCTGAAATGTCACCGGTGAAAGGCCGATTAAATTTACATCAGTTAACACCCACGTTTAAATTAATTGATGATACTTACAACGCAAATGTTGAATCAATAAAAGCGGCTAGCGATTTATTGGCTAGCTACTCAGGCCGACGCATCCTTATCCTTGGTGATATGGGCGAATTGGGCGCACAAGCTCGAGGTTATCATCATGAAGTTGGCGATTATGCTAAACAATGCAAAATTGATGATTTACTGACGCTGGGCGTGCTGAGTCAAAGTTCAGCTGATGCTTTTAATGGCCAACATTTTAGTGACAGAGTGTCGTTAATGCGTTGTTTAACTTCTTTATTGGAAAATGAGCAGCAAGCGATCTCTATCCTAGTCAAAGGATCACGTAGTGCCCGTATGGAAAATGTAGTGCAAGATATTATTAACTGGCGTAAAAATTTAGAACTCTCTTCGTCAACTTCAGAACATAAATCATCGGAGATAAGTTCATGCTAGTTTGGCTAAGTGAATATTTAACACAGTATTACAGTTTTTTTAATGTTTTTTCTTATCTAACATTTCGCGCCATTGTAAGTACATTAACCGCGTTAACTATATCTTTGTACTTTGGTCCTAAGCTGATCCGTTTCTTGCAAAATATGCAAGTGGGTCAGGTTGTTCGCGATGATGGCCCTGAAAGCCATTTGGTGAAAACCGGCACGCCGACTATGGGTGGGCTGTTAATTTTAGCCGCTATTGTGGTCAGTGTTTTACTCTGGGCCGATTTAAGTAACACCTACGTTTGGGTTGTGCTTTTTGTTATCACCAGTTTTGGCCTAATAGGCTTTGTTGATGATTATCGAAAAGTTATTCGCAAAGACCCTAATGGTTTAATTGCGCGTTGGAAATACTTTTGGCAAACCGTTGCGGGTTTAGCGACCGCCTTGTTTTTATATTCTCTTGCTCAAAGTCCCGAAGAAACAAGTTTGCTTATTCCGTTCGTTAAAGACGTATTACCTCAACTGGGTATTTTTTACGTTGGTATGACCTACTTTGTGATTGTTGGGACCAGTAACGCAGTTAATTTAACTGATGGTTTAGATGGCTTAGCAATAGTGCCAACGATAATGGTCGCTGGCGCTTTTGCTATTTTTGCCTACATGACAGGACACGCAAACTTCTCTGAATATTTAAATATTCCCCACATTGCGATGGCGAGTGAGTTAGTGGTTGTTTGTACGGCTATTGTTGGCGCAGGTTTAGGATTTCTCTGGTTTAACACTTACCCTGCACAAGTATTTATGGGCGATGTTGGTTCTTTAGCACTTGGTGCAGCCTTGGGTGTTATCGCGGTTTTAGTTCGACAAGAATTAGTGTTGTTCATTATGGGCGGTGTTTTTGTTATGGAAACGGTGTCAGTTATTTTACAAGTTGGCTCTTATAAATTACGTGGCCAACGTATTTTCCGTATGGCGCCTATTCACCATCATTACGAATTAAAAGGCTGGCCTGAGCCAAGAGTTATTGTCCGTTTTTGGATTATCTCATTAGTACTGGTATTGATTGGTTTAGCGACATTAAAACTACGCTAACAATGATTGATTAATAAATCGTTTAATAAAAAATAGTATTTAAAGTAGGTATAAAGCATAAAATGACGCAAAAAATTTCACAAGCTCCGCTAGCGATAGCGCAGTTAACAACCCAAAAAATTGTTGTCCTCGGTGCAGGGTTAACAGGGTTGTCTTGTGTGCGTTATTTAGCAAAAAATGGCTTAACTTGCTCGGTAAATGACAGTCGTGATAATGCCATTAATATTGACGTTTTTAAGCAAGAGTTTCCACATACAGCGTTAACGTTAGGTGGCTGGGATAAAACACTGATCGCTTCAGCCGATGTTTTACTGGTCAGCCCAGGTGTAGATACCAGTATTGCTGACATTGCTAAGCAGATAAGCAAAAATTGTATTGTTGCTGGAGACGTTGAGCTTTATTGTCAAAATAATAACACCGCTATTCTTGCTGTTACCGGTTCAAATGGTAAATCAACGGTGGTGTCTTTATTGGCTTTTCTCGGACAAAGGCTGGGTAAAAAAGTTGAACTAGGCGGTAATATTGGAGTACCGGTACTAGAACAATCGCAAAAATCACTCGACTGCTTAGTCTTAGAACTTTCTAGTTTTCAATTAGAAACATTACGCAGTATGAAGGCGATTGCTGCAACTGTTTTAAATGTGAGCGATGATCATTTAGATCGTCATAAAACCTTAGAAAACTATGCCGCGATTAAACGAGGTATTTATCAACAGTGTCAAACGGCTATTACTAATCGTGATGATGTTAATACTCAACTTGTTGGTAAGGCGCAAAAGTCACTTTCGTTTGGTAGCGATGTTGCACTCGACGGTCATTTTGGCATGTCGGTGATTGATGGACAAAGACAATTAATGTTTGGCTCAAAGCCGCTTATTGGTGTTAATCAACTACCTATTGCCGGTTTACACAATGCCTTGAACTGTTTAGCGGTATTGGCACTAGGTCATAGTGCTGGTTGGCCACTTGACGAGATGTTAGTACATTTAGTTGAATTTAAAGGCTTGGAACATCGTTGTCAGCTGATATCAACGTATAAAAATGTGCAATGGATTAACGACTCTAAAGCAACCAATGTTGGCGCAACCCTAGCAGCGATTGAAGGCTTAGCCGCTATGATGTCAGTAGATAACAACTTATATGTTATTGCGGGTGGCGATGGCAAAGGAGCAGACTTTTCCCCATTAACTAACGTTTTTTCTAAAGATGTTAGCCATGTTTTTACCTTAGGTAAAGACGGCGATGAAGTGGCTGCTGTCGCTAATAAAGCAAAGATAAAAAATAGTAAAGTTACCCGTATTGAACAAGCGATTAATATCCTTGGCAATATCGTTAAATCAGGTGATGTAGTGTTACTTTCACCGGCTTGTGCCAGCATTGATATGTTCAAGAACTTTGCTGAACGTGGCGAAGTCTTTGTCAATGCGGTTAACAAGTTGAGCGGAGAAAATAAAACACCAAGCTTGCCAGAGGAGAACTCATGACAACATCAGTTCTCTCTAAACTCGATAATATAAAACTACCCATGTGGTTATCGGCAGAGCAAGGTGCTAGCAGCGCTACATTTGATCGTACGTACTTATTACTCGCTATTAGTATGTATATGATTGGTCTCATTATGGTCGCCAGTTCGTCTATGCCTGTAGCAGAAAGATTGTTCAATGACCCGTTTCATTTTGTCGAGCGTCACTTTATTTATATTTGTATAAGTTTGTTGGTGGCCGTTGTCACGATGAGCGTACCGATGAGTCTTTGGCAAAAACATAGTGGGCATTTACTGCTATTGGGGATTTTGCTGTTAGTTGTGGTGTTAGTGATTGGCCGAACGGTTAATGGTTCGACACGGTGGATTGTTGTGGGTCCAATAACGTTACAAGCGGCAGAGCCTGCGAAATTGTTTTTCTTTTGTTATTTATCGTCTTATCTTGTTCGACGTCGTGATGAAGTGATGGAAAACGTTAAAGGGTTTGCTAAACCACTCGTTGTCTTTACTGTACTTGGTGGTTTGTTATTAATGCAACCAGATTTAGGTACCATTGTTGTGATGTTTGTGACCACTTTTGGTCTGTTATTTTTAGCTGGCGCTAAACTTTGGCAATTTGCTTGTGTATCTGGCGTTGGCATTAGTTTATTATCCGCGCTCGCTTATTTTTCTCCTTATCGTTGGGCGCGAGTTACCGGCTTTTTAGACCCTTGGGAAGATCCCTTTGGCAGTGGTTATCAATTAACACAATCATTGATGGCATATGGCCGTGGTGAGATTTTTGGACAAGGGTTAGGAAATAGTATTCAAAAGCTAGAATATTTACCCGAAGCGCATACCGATTTTGTTATGGCGGTTGTTGCAGAAGAACTTGGCTTTATTGGTATAAGCGTGATCTTAATGCTGAGTATGTTTTTAGTGCTCAAGGCACTGTTACTTGGCAGAGCCGCTTTACAAAAAGAAAAATATTTCGAAGGTTTTTTTGCTTACGCTATTGGTATTTGGATAAGCTTTCAAGCTGCGGTCAATGTTGGTGCTAGTGCAGGTGTAGTGCCCACTAAAGGGTTAACGATGCCGTTATTAAGTTATGGCGGTAGCTCGATGATCATTATGACCATGGCGGTGTTTATCTTGATGAGAATAGATCATGAGATACGTTTGCAAAGTATTCAGGCGACCACTAAGAAAAAATCAAAGAAAAACAAAATAAAAAAAAGTAATGCAATGAATAAAATAGTAGTAAAACCCAAAACTAAAGATGATAAGGAGGGTGAACAATATGACTGGATTTGAAAATACAACTAGCAAAAAAGCACCCACTTTATTAGTGATGGCTGGTGGCACAGGTGGTCATATTTTCCCAGGTATAGCTGTGGCAGAAATGCTCAAAGCTCAAGGCTGGAAGATACATTGGCTTGGCACTGAAAAACGTATGGAAGCAAAAATTGTTCCTGAGCATGGTTTTGATATTTCATTTATCAATATTGCCGGTGTACGCAATAAAAGCTTGTTAGAGCGTGTTAAAATACCGTTTCAATTATTACTGTCGGTTTTACAATCAATTGCGATATTACGCAAAGTAAAACCCGATGTTGTCTTAGGCATGGGCGGTTATGCAAGTGCTCCTGGTGGCTTTGCTGCTTGGTTAATGCGGATCCCTTTAGTTTTACATGAACAAAATGCGGTTGCTGGCATGACAAACCGTTATTTAGCGAAAATTGCCACTAAAGTGTTGAGTGCATTCCCAAACGCTTTTACCGCTAATATTGACTTTCAGGTGGTTGGAAACCCGTTGCGTAAAGAAATAACCGCGTTAACGCCAGTGATCCCCGAGAATCCAAGTAGTAGTAAAAAAGTACTAGTGGTTGGTGGAAGTCTTGGCGCTAAAATTTTGAATGAAACCGTGCCACAAGCGCTAAAACAAATACAACTGCAAAATATTGACGTTTGGCATCAAACGGGTCGTGATAATCAAACAGCAGTACTGGCCAGCTATAAAAAGTTTGGCTTGTCAGAAGATAAAGTTAAAGTGACTGAATTTATTGAAGATATGGCGGCCGCTTATCAATGGGCAGACATTGTTGTTTGCCGAGCAGGTGCCTTAACCGTTTCAGAACTCGCTATGGCAGCTAAACCTGCTATTTTTGTGCCTTTACCTCATGCCGTTGATGACCATCAAACCAAAAATGCGATGTATTTAGTTTCACGTGGTGCTGCAAAATTATTACCACAAAAAGAATTTAACGGTACGACTTTAGCGCAAATGCTTAACAGCCTTTTTATTTCCGACAGCGTAGTAAGGTCGATGGTTAAAGCGGCGCACGATGCTGCTCACGTTGATGCAACTCTCCGTGTTGCTAATACTTGCGCGGAGTTAGTTAACTAATGAGTAAGATAATGAGAAATAAGATAGCCAATAACACTGCACCTATTAAATTACCAGAAATGCGCCGCGTAAAAAGCATTCACTTTGTCGGTATTGGCGGTGCAGGTATGGGGGGTATTGCTGAAGTATTGTTAAATGAAGGCTACCAAATTACTGGCTCTGATATTGGCGAAAATCAAGTTGTTACTCGCTTAATGGCGTTAGGTGCAAATATTACTATAGGTCATGCGGCAGATAACATTGTTGGTGCGAGTGTTATTGTTGTTTCAACGGCAATTAAAGCAGATAACCCTGAATTGGTGAATGCGCAAACGTTACGTATTCCTGTGGTACGTCGTGCTGAAATGTTAGCTGAATTAATGCGTTTTCGCCATGGTGTTGCGATTGCGGGGACTCATGGCAAAACAACAACGACCAGTTTGATTGCAAGTATTTTTGCTGAAGGTGACCTAGACCCAACATTTGTGATTGGTGGTTTATTAAATAGCGCTGGCACCAATGCGCGTTTGGGTAAAAGTCGTTACCTTATTGCAGAAGCCGATGAGAGTGACGCGTCATTCTTGCATCTGCAGCCTATGGTTTCAGTGATCACTAATATCGACGAAGATCACATGGAGACTTACCAAGGTGATTTTGAAAAACTTAAAGATACCTACATCGAATTTTTACATAACTTACCGTTTTATGGTTTAGCGGTTGTTTGTATTGATAACGATGTTGTGCGTGAACTCATTCCAAGAATGGGTCGTCAAGTGATCACCTATGGTTTTAGTGAAGATGCTGATGTACGAGCGACAAACTTTCAACAAAATGGTGGCGTTAGTCATTTTACCGTACAGCGTGAAGGTTTTGCTGATATCAATATGTCAGTAAACTTACCCGGTGAACATAATGTGCTGAACGCCTTGGCGAGTATCGCTGTTGCAACTGATGAAGGCGTTGACGACGCGGCCATTGTCAGTGCTCTAGAAAAATTTGCGGGTATCGGTAGACGTTTTGAACAATTGGCTAATTTAGCGACAGAAAAAGGTGAGATGATCTTAGTCGATGATTATGGACATCACCCTCGTGAAGTTAAAGCAACAATTAAAGCGATGAGAAATGGCTGGCCTGAAAAACGCTTAGTGATGATTTTTGAGCCACACCGTTATTCTCGTACGCGCGATTTATACGAAGACTTTGTTGAAGTGTTGTCTGAAGTCGATTGCTTATTTTTACTCGATGTTTATGCGGCGGGCGAAGCGCCTATCAACAGTGCTGACAGTAAGAGCCTAGCGCGAAGTATTCGCCAGCGTGGTCAAATTGAACCTATCTATGTTAGTAGCGCTGAAATATTAGCAGAATTGTTGCAAGCGCAATTACAAGACGGCGATATGGTTATTACACAAGGCGCAGGTACTATTGGCGTTATAGCTCGTGAAATTATGATAAACCCATTACTAAATGTTGACCTTAAAGGGGCTAAAAAGTGAAAGCACTGAAAGACCAAAGGTTAGCTGTTTTATATGGCGGCGACTCAGCAGAACGCGAAGTATCACTTAATTCTGGAAAAGCGATTACCAAGGGTCTACAACAAGCTGGTTTTGACGTTGAACTCATCGACACTCGAGGGTTTTGTTTAGCTGACTTAACTAAACGAAATATCGATCGTGTTTTTATCGCTTTGCATGGTCGAGGCGGTGAAGATGGTTGTGTGCAGGGGGCTTTACAATATATGGGCATCCCCTATACCGGTTCTGATGTCTTAGGATCTGCGTTGTCCATGGACAAAATTCGTAGCAAGCAAGTGTTTCAAGCACAAGGATTACCGACTGCGCCTTTTGCTATTGTCGAAAAAGAGGCTTACCAAGAAACTCAAGCAGAAAAAATACTGGCGACACTCGGTGGTATGGTCATGGTTAAGCCAGCGAATGAAGGCTCAAGTATTGGTATGGCCAAAGCCAAAACAGCCAATGAATTACACCAAGCATTAACGACTGCCTTTGAATATGATGACCAAATTTTAGTAGAAGCATGGATTAATGGTCCTGAATATACGGTGGCTATTTTAGGCGAAGAAGCGTTACCCGCCATTCATATGGAAACGCCTCGTGAGTTCTATGACTACGAAGCTAAATATCAATCAACGACAACACAATATCATTGTCCTGCTGGTTTGAGTGATGAAGATGAACAAGCGCTTAAAGCATTAGCGCTTAAAGCTTTTAAAGCAACCGGTGCAAAAGGATGGGGGCGCGTAGATGTTATGCGTAACAATGAAAATAAATGGCAGCTACTGGAAGTCAATACTGTTCCAGGTATGACTGAAACGTCATTGGTACCTAAAGCAGCAAAGGTACACGGCTTAAGTTTTAGTGAGCTGGTAACAAAAATAGTCGCCATTAGCACAGGACAATTAGCAGATAAATAATGACAATAACTAGTAGAAATCAACCGTCATTGTCACCATTAATGACGGAGCAACAAGAAAAATTACACTGGTCTTTTTGGCTCGGTGTGACTTTTTTTGTGCTGGTGATTGTTACTATTATTTCATTCAGTTGGTTTTTAAATAATAAAATGTCATCTGAAGAGTCAATGCCTGTTACGTCGATTGTTATTGGCGGTGAAATGCCGTTTACCAATAGACAAGATATAGAAAATGCGATTGAAGATGTTAACTTAGGAAACTTTTTTAATGTTGATGTCAATCACGTACAACAGAAAGTGGCTGAATTGCCTTGGGTATACTCGGTATCGGTACGAAAAAAGTGGCCGAATGAACTGAAAATTTATGTTGTTGATCAAACGCCGATTGCTTTATGGAATGGTGACTTTTTAATTAATCAATACGGTAAAGCATTTCAGGCGGACACTGCACGTTTACAGTCTGCATTACCGGCATTTTTTGGTCCTGAAGGCAGTGAAGATCTTGCCTTAAGTAACTTTGTTAATTTAAGTAAGTTGCTGAAGTTTAGTGAGCTGTCAATTGATGAGTTGTTACTTACCGAACGTCATTCTTGGCAGTTAACGCTTAAGAACGGCATAACGCTTAATTTAGGTAGAGAAAACAAAATTGAGCGTGTACAAAGATTTATGGATGTCTACCCGCAAATAATGAAAACAAAAGAAGAAAATCAGCAAGTGGATTATGTTGATTTACGTTATGACACTGGACTCGCTGTTGGTTGGAAAACCGCAGAGAATAAACAAAGAGCTTAACTTTAATGTCAAAAGTAAACGAAAGAAACTTGGTAGTAGGTTTAGACATAGGAACGTCGAAAATATCTGTTGCTGTTGGTGAAATAACACCGGACAATCAATTAAGTATTGTTGGTGTTGGAAATCAACCTGCACGAGGTATGGATAAAGGTGGCGTTAATGATTTGAATTTGGTTATTCAATCAATTCAGCGTGCTATCAACGAAGCTGAATTAATGGCCGATTGCCAAATTAGCTCGGTTTACTTAGGTATTTCAGGTAAGCATATTAGTTGTCAAAATGAAAATGGCATGGTGCCAATCAATGACAAAGAAGTCATTCAAGAAGATGTTGATAACGTAATACATACCGCGCGTTCAGTACCGATTTCCGCGGAACGACGCATGTTACATGTATTACCACAAGAATTTAGTATTGACTGCCAAGATGGCATAAAAAGCCCGATTGGTATGTCAGGTGTCCGAATGGAGGCCAAAGTTCATATTGTTACTTGTGCTAACGACATGGCTAAAAATATTGTTAAATGTGTTGAGCGCTGTGAAGTAAAAGCCGATCAACTTATTTTTTCAGCATTAGCATCTAGTTATGCTGTGCTAACAGATGATGAGAAAGAACTCGGTATTTGTGTGGTAGACATGGGCGCAGGTACGATGGATATTGCGGTATTTGCTGGCGGTGCTTTAAGACACACTGCGGTTATACCTGTGGCCGGTAATCAGGTCACCAGTGATATTGCGAAAATTTTTAGAACGCCGTTAAGCCACGCAGAAGACATTAAAGTGCAATATGCTTGTGCGCTTCGACAAATGGTGAGTATGGAAGAGAACATTGAAGTACCGAGTGTTGGTGGTCGTCCTGCACGCTCAATGTCTCGTCACACTTTAGCGGAAGTTGTTGAGCCACGTTACCAAGAGCTTTTTGAACTTATTCAAGAAGCAGTTCGCGAAGCGGGCTTAGAAGATCAAATTGCCGCAGGTTATGTGTTAACCGGTGGTACAGCGAAAATGGAAGGTGTTGTTGAGTTTGCTGAAGAAGTTTTTCAAATGCCAGTACGTGTCGCTAAGCCAAAAGGTATGAGTGGTTTAAAAGAGTATGTTGATGATTCAACTTACTCAACGGTTGTTGGTTTATTACATTACGGTATGCAAGCCAATGAACAACAAAGTATAGAGAGTAAGAAAAGTGAAGGTATTGCTAGTATTACTTCGCGTATCTTAGCTTGGTTTAAAGGTGAGTTTTAACCCTCATTAAGAGCCTTGTTATAAGAAGAGTAAATAAATTTTTATAATCTGCCTCAATCATGGTGGATAAGTAAAAAGTAAGAGTTAAATCGCGTTTTGGTGGAACAAAACATAAAAATCGGAGAGAGTAAAAATGTTTGAATTAATGGAAGATCATAACGAAGAAGCAGTAATCAAAGTCATTGGTGTTGGTGGCGGTGGCGGTAATGCAGTTGAGCACATGGTTTGTCAAACCATTGAAGGTGTTGAATTTATTACGGCAAATACCGATTCACAAGCATTACGTAATTCAGCAGCCAATGTTACTTTACAACTTGGTGCAGATGTTACTAAAGGCTTAGGTGCCGGCGCTAACCCTGAAATAGGTCGTCGCAGCGCTGAAGAAGACAGAGAAACGATTAGAGAAACGCTACAAGGGGCTGATATGATCTTTATCGCCGCAGGTATGGGTGGTGGTACAGGTACGGGTGCTGCTCCAGTTGTTGCTGAAATTGCAAAAGAAATGGGCATATTAACGGTTGCTGTTGTTACCAAACCCTTCCCATTTGAAGGCAAGAAACGCATGAACTATGCAGATCAAGGTATTGAGTTATTATCAAAAAGTGTCGACTCATTAATTACTATACCTAATGAAAAATTATTAAAAGTTTTAGGCCCAGGTACGTCGTTACTTGACGCTTTTAAAGCCGCAAATAATGTATTGTTAGGTGCTGTGCAGGGTATTGCAGAGCTAATTACTCGTCCAGGTTTGATTAACGTCGATTTCGCCGATGTGCGTACCGTTATGTCAGAAATGGGCACAGCAATGATGGGTTCTGGTATTGCATCGGGTCCTGATCGTGCAGAAGAAGCTGCAGAAGCTGCAATTTCGAGTCCATTACTTGAAGATGTTGACCTAGCTGGTGCTCGCGGTATTTTGGTAAACATTACTGCTGGCATGGATATTAGTATCGATGAATTTGAAACAGTGGGTAATGCAGTAAAGGCCTTTGCTTCTGAAAATGCAACGGTTGTTGTTGGTGCGGTTATCGACCCTGAAATGACTAATGAATTACGTGTAACTGTAGTTGCAACCGGTATTGGTGCTGATCGCAAGCCAGATATAACATTAGTAAATCCAGCTCCTACTGTTGCACCTATTGCCGTTGGCCAAGAATTTATTGCTAGCCCACAGGCAGAAGTAAATACAGCGCCGATAACAATGCAAGACAGCAATGCTCAAGTACAAACTGCAGCAGATATCGAGAACTATTTAGATATCCCGGCATTTTTACGTAAACAAGCTGACTAATTTGAACGGTTAATTTTGTCATCAGAGAATAAAAATAGTGTATATAATCGCTAATATTATTCGAATTAATATGTGACTAGGATACAGCTGGTTGAACAGTTGTGTGTAAAATAATGTGAAGCTAAAAGCTGATATTTTGATTTTGTTATGTTTTTCTGCTATATTGTGCGCCCGTCGAAAGAGGACGGTGCATTTCAAGGTTAGTAAAAGCTTAATAAGGCATTTATGATTAAACAACGTACATTAAAAGACAGTGTAACCGCCGTTGGTGTTGGTTTACACAAAGGTGAAAAGGTGCAGTTGACTCTCCGTCCTGCGCCAGCCAATACTGGTATTGTTTTTCGCCGCATAGATTTAGATCCGATTGTTGAAATTTCAGCAACGCCTGAAGCTGTGGGCGAGACAACTTTGTGTACGTGCTTAGTCAATGAACAAGGTGTGAAGATTTCCACCGTCGAGCACTTGTTATCAGCTGCCGCAGGTTTAGGTATTGACAACTTAATTGTTGAAATAGATTCTCCTGAAATCCCGATTATGGACGGTAGCGCATTGCCGTTCGTTTATTTAATACAGTCGGTTGGCATCAAAACATTAGCAGCAGCAAAACGTTTTATTCGCATAAAGAAAACTGTTCGTGTTGAAGAAGGTGACAAATGGGCAGAATTAAAGCCTTACCATGGTTTTAAAATTAATTTTGCTATTGAATTTGAACATCCTGTTATTTCTAAAACATGTCAGACGATGAGCATGGACTTATCTAGCTGTTCTTTTATTAAAGAAATTAGTCGAGCACGTACTTTTGGCTTTATGAGTGATATCGAATTTCTTCGCTCTCACGATTTAGCTTTAGGTGGCAGTTTAGAAAATGCCATTGTACTTGACGAATACCGCATGCTTAATAAAGATGAATTACGCTATGACGATGAATTTGTTAAACACAAAATACTCGATGCGATTGGCGACTTGTACATGTGTGGTCACAGCATTTTAGGTGAGTTAAATGCCTTTAAATCCGGACATGGCTTAAATAATATCTTGTTAAGAGAAGTCTTTAAGCAAAAAGAAAGTTGGGAATGGGTGACTTACGAAGATGAAACACCGTCTCCTATCCAATATCAAGAAGTAACTGCTGCAGCATTTTAATTAAGATACTGCTAATGTAACTCAATAAAAAAACCAGTCAAATGACTGGTTTTTTATTTTAAGATAAAGGGTATAAATCATATCTAGGCAAAATTATCATATGGCGTTTTTGTCAGCGTGTTTTGCCAATTTTTCTAATTTTTTACGTAAACTCTCTGGCGCGTTTTTAGCAATAGCCAATAATTGGTTAGCGGTGTTTTGTGAGATATGTAATGGCTCCGCGGGTTTTTCTTCAGATTGATAAACGACTTTATTGCGATAAGGCGATACCTTAATTTCAATTTGATCAAAAGCCTTGTCGGTAGCAATGGCCAGTTCACGGCAAATATTCATCCGTTCAAACTGTAGTCTTTGGCTCCAAACAGCAGATGTGACTTCAATTACTAAAGAATTTTGCTTAAAATTGGCAATATGCCAGACATCTGCTGGCAGGTCAGGGCAAGTTTGGCGTACAATGTCAGACAAGATAGTTAAAGAGTTGGTTTTTGCTGCTATTTGTGCCAAAGTGCCTTTCGATGATTGAAAGAGCTCTGACATATCTGAAGGTTTTCTTGTTTTGCGTGCCATTAACCACTCTACTTTGGAATAGTATTTAAGTAATTATGAGTTTAACACTACTATATCGTGGAAAGAACGTTAGATTTTCAATGACGCTGAATAAGTTGCATTGGTTGTCTGCGATCACTGTATTTGCGCTAATATCAGGCTTTGTTGTTCATTTAATTTTTTCTGCTGATGACGTGCCACAAGCTGTACCCTATGCTTTGAATTCACCCGCTAAGATAGATCCTCGGCAATTAACTGAACCACAATTAACCGCACTAACGATGAAACTCGCTGAGTTGCAAAGCCAAGTGTTACGACTGAATGCTTTAGGTGACCGTTTAGCAAGTGAAGCATCAATTCCAGAAAATGAATTTAATTTTCAACAATTACCGCCATCAGGTGGTCCTATGCTGCAGAGTGAAAACCATTATAAAAAGCCACTGGCAGAGTTGTTAACTGAAATATCAACACTAGAAGAAAGTTTGCACCACGAAGAAAATCAACTGACTACGCTTGAATCTTTGACTTTGGGTCACCATATAGAAAGTAGCAGCTATTTGTCTGGTCGACCAATGATTGGTGGTTGGCTCTCTTCATATTACGGTGTACGAAAAGACCCATTTAGTGGTAAAGCAGCGATACATAAAGGTGTAGACTTCGCAGGTAAAGAAGGTGCTGCGATAATTGCAACGGCTTCAGGTGTTGTTTCTTGGGCAAGTGACCGGTACGGCTACGGGCAACTTATCGAGATTAATCACGGTAGGGGATTAAAAACTCGTTATGGTCATAATAAAAATTTACTCGTTAAAGTAGGAGATGTGGTTAGCAAAGGACAAATTATTGCACGTATGGGTAGCACGGGGCGCTCGACTGGACCTCATGTTCATTACGAAATTTTACGCAATAATGCACAAATAGATCCAATTAAGTTCGTATATAGAAAAGCAAAATAAAAACAATTTATGTGACCCTTGTTGGTCACGTTATTTTCAGCGGAAGTATTTCTTCTAATATCAATATGGTTTAACAAGATGTTTGTAAAGTTAATGACGAAAATGTTTGGTAGTCGTAATGATCGATTAATTAAACAAATGAATAAAGAAGTTTTAAAAATAAACGCCTTAGAGCCCGTTATGGAAGCTCTTTCTGACGAAGAACTAAAAGCAAAAACCGCAGAATTTAAAGAGCGTTTAGCCAAAGAAGAATCTCTATCAAGTATCCTACCAGAAGCATTTGCTGTTGTACGTGAAGCCAGTAAACGTGTCTTTGGTATGCGCCACTTTGATGTACAAATGATCGGCGGCATGGTCTTAAACGATGGTAAAATTGCAGAGATGCGAACTGGTGAAGGTAAAACGTTAACCGCGACACTTCCTTCTTACCTCAACGCATTAACAGGTAAGGGTGTTCACGTTATAACGGTGAATGATTACCTAGCAACACGTGATGCTGACTGGTGTCGACCATTATTTGATTTTCTAGATATGACGGTAGGTTGTAATATTGCCGGATTAGCATCAGCTGAGAAGCAAGCGGCTTATAATTCAGATATTACCTATGGTACTAACAACGAATTTGGTTTTGATTACTTACGTGACAATATGGCCTTTTCGCCAGAAGAACGTACGCAAAAGCCATTGAATTTTGCTGTTATTGATGAAGTCGATTCAATTTTAATCGATGAAGCTAGAACTCCCTTGATTATTTCGGGTCAAGCCGAAGATAGCTCTGAACTTTATCGTCAAATTAACCTTGTTGTGCCGACGTTGGTACTACAAAACGAAGAAGACAAAGATAAAGATACCGGTCAATCTAAAGATTTTGTTGAAGGTGATTTCACCATTGATGAAAAGTCTAAGCAAATCTATCTAACAGAGCATGGCCAAATAAGAATTGAAGAAATCATGAATGAGAAAGGTCTCATTCAAGACGGCGATTCTTTGTTTTCAGCAACCAATATTACCTTGTTGCATCATGTTATGGCGGCATTACGTGCCCATAAGCTTTTCCAAAAAGATGTCGATTATATTGTTAAAGATGACGAAATCGTTATTGTTGATGAACATACCGGTCGTACGATGGAAGGCCGTCGTTGGTCAGAAGGGTTACATCAAGCCGTTGAAGCAAAAGAAGGGGTGAATATTCAAAACGAAAATCAAACCTTAGCTTCGATAACGTTCCAGAATTTTTTCCGTATCTACGAAAAATTATCAGGAATGACAGGTACTGCTGACACAGAAGCATTTGAGTTTAATCATATTTATGGTTTAGAAACCGTAGTTATTCCAACCAATCAACCTATGATCCGTAAAGATCTTGCTGATCTAATCTATTTAACCGCTGATGAAAAGTTTGAAGCGATTTTAGAAGATATTAAAGATTGTGTTGAACGCGGACAACCTGTGCTTGTTGGTACGATCAGTATAGAAACCTCTGAGTTTTTATCTGACTTCTTAAAGAAAGCAAAAATTAAGCATAAAGTATTGAATGCTAAGTTTCACCAGCAAGAAGCTGAAATTGTTGCTGATGCGGGTAAAGTTGGCGCAGTAACTATCGCAACCAACATGGCAGGTCGTGGTACCGATATCGTATTAGGCGGAAACTTTGATGCGATTGTTGCTAAATTAAAAGACCAAAGCAAAGAAAGCATCGCTAAAGCGAAAGAAGAATGGATAATACAGCACAATAAAGTCTTAGAATTAGGTGGCTTACACATAGTTGCCACTGAGCGCCATGAGTCTCGTCGTATTGATAATCAATTACGTGGCCGTTCAGGACGTCAAGGTGATGCAGGTTCAACTCGCTTCTACTTATCGATGGAAGATGCACTGATGCGAATTTTTGCTTCAGAACGTATTTCAAACATGATGCGCAAGTTAGGCATGGAGCACGGCGAAGCCATTGAACATCCATGGGTCACTCGCAGCATCGAAAATGCTCAGCGTAAAGTTGAAGGTCGTAACTTCGATATTCGTAAACAACTTCTTGAGTTCGATGATGTTTCTAATGATCAACGCCAAGTTATTTATGAACAACGTAACGAGTTAATGGACGAAGCTGATATTGCTGATGTTATTAAAAATATTCGTACAGATGTAGTAACTGGTATTATAAATCAGCATATTCCTCAGCAATCTATGGAAGAAATGTGGGATATCTCTGGTTTAGAAGAGCGCTTTAAGGGCGAACTATCTTTAGAGTTCCCTATTGCAAAGTGGCTTGAAGAAGATACTAAATTGCATGAAGAAACTTTACGCGAAAAACTACTAGCAGAAGTTGAAGCTAACTATACCGAGAAAGAAGAGCAAGCTGGTGCCGATGTTATTCGTCAATTTGAAAAAGCGGTTATGTTACAAAGCTTAGATTCTCATTGGAAAGAACATTTAGCGGCGATGGATCATCTACGTCAAGGTATACATTTACGTGGCTATGCTCAGAAAAATCCTAAGCAAGAGTTTAAGCGTGAATCTTTTGAGTTATTTGGTGAATTACTTGAGACCCTGAAATATGATGTTATCAGTATTCTTAGCAAAGTAAAAATTCGCGCTGAGTCTGATGTTGAAGCCGTTGAAGAACAACATCGTAAAGCTGAAGATATTCCAAAAGAATATACCCACGAATCTGCTAGTAGTACAGAGACAAAGCCAGAAATACAACGAGTAGGTCGTAACGAAGCTTGTCCATGTGGTTCAGGTAAGAAATATAAGCAATGTCATGGTAAATTAACCTAATCGTTATTTATTAATATGTTTGAAAAAAACGCCAGTTATTGACTGGCGTTTTTTATATGCGCAATGCTAATGACGATTATTGTTGCAGTGTTCAGTTATAATTTTTGTTACAGACGAATCGTCTTTAGCTAAATTCATTCGAACAATGTCGTTTTCACAGACATGACAATGCATGGTTATGTAAAATTATGCGTAGGGTATGATTAGACGCTTTGTTGTTTAAGCTAGGTTCGTCTTTTACGTTAACAACGAAATCATTGATTAATTTAAAGCTTTAGGAAAGAGTTATGCAAAAAGTAGTACATGTAGCTGTCGGTGTTATCATGCGAGAAGAGCAGTACTTTCTTACCAAGCGCCTCGCTAATGCTCATCAGGGCGGGAAATGGGAGTTTCCTGGTGGTAAGGTGGAAAAAGATGAAACAGTTGCTCAGGCTTTGCACAGAGAGCTTCAAGAAGAAGTAGCAATAGATGTTCTCTCTTGCTACCCACTCATTAAAGTTAGCCATGATTATGGCGATAAAAAGGTGCTATTAGACGTTTATGTGGTTGATAACTTCCAACATGAACCTATTGCCCAAGAAGGGCAGCAATCAGCTTGGTTCACATTAGCGCAATTAAGCCAATGTGACTTTCCCGCCGCTAATGTTGCGATTGTTGAAAAACTGCTGATGAACAAATAATACTATTCTGGTTCAACAAAAAACTTATTACTTTGTAAAAACTCACCTTCAAGTGCGTCAAGCATCTCTTCGGTTAACTGAATATCACCTTGTAATGGCTGGCTGATTTTATGTCCTTCATCAGCCCATTCACCAATATCAATTAACTGGCAACGTTTGCAGCAAAAAGGGCGAAACTGACTCTCTGGTTGCCAAATAACTTCTTTTTGACATGTTGGACAAGATACTTTTAAGGTCATAGTTGGTGCTTGTAATTAAATACTTAGTGGTAGGATTATACCCTTCCTACTCCAAGATGAAACCTGCATATTGAATGGATAAAGGGTATTTGTGAAATTAATTAAGCGAATGCTAACAGCGAGCTAATTGAAATGAAGTGGCCTTATTTGAATACTTACGTCCGGTTTCATCACAAAGAGACATAAAGCGAATAGAATAACGCAGACGATTGCCACTTACCGTTGGGTAATAAGGTGATTTTTGGTCAACTTTAATACGAAGTAATAAAATACCTTCACCATTATCTTGGTAAAAACCACTCTCGGTATCTATCTGTTTGAATTCAGCCCGTTGGCGAATAAACTTTAATATCATATCTAAAGCGCTTTTAACTTGTTCAAGTAGGGCAAGCCAGCCTTGGACATCTTTAGCAAGAATCTCACTGTCTTGATGTAACCAAAACTGTAATTGTGGTAAATCGAAACTTGAGCTGCCACCCTGCATGGCAAAGCGTTGTTTTAAGGTCGCCAGAAACTTGTCGTGTTTGAGTTGTGCCCACACAGGAGTATTCGGTTTTAATTGACAAATAAGCTCGACAGTTTGTTGTAGATTTTCAGCTAAGATACTGTCATCTATTTCAGGCGCTTGTGACCATATCACTAAATTTTGTTCTAGTTTTTCAAGATCTTTAATTAAGTCACCGCGAACATCATTTCGTTCTAAGGTATCAATAATGGCAAATAAGGCGTTAAAGAAAACTTGATGGCTGACTGAAATTTTACGCTGCAGACAATCTTGTGCCTGAGCAAATAAATGTTCAAGTTTAAGGTAGTTACGGATCCGTTCGTTAAGCGGATGTTCATATAAAATTTTAGTCATTAACCTAATGTCATCAATAAAGCTGAGTGTTTAGCTTTCCATACTAACGACACCCAACAGAAATGGCGAATTTTTTTGCTAAAAATAGTAAAATTTGTACAATTTTACTAACTCGTTGCTAAATTTCGATATTTTTGGTCTAGCTTAATGACACTCGCTTTTATTAGGCTCAAGTCAGAACCGGAGTTATCAATAATATCATCGGCATGTTTTAAGCGATCTTCCCTTGATACTTGACTGGCAATAATACGCTTTATTTCATCTGATGAACTAGGATCACGCAATACCGCACGCTTAACTTGTGCTGATTCACTGATATCAATTACTAAAATGCGTGCAACTAAACTCTGTAAGTTGTTCTCGATAAGTAAAGGTGCGACAAGCAAGCAATAGGGTGACTGACTTTGCTGGATCTCTTCGAGCATGGTTTGTCTTATTAACGGGTGAAGTAAGTTATTAAGCCATTGTTTATCTGATTCATTACTGAATATTTGACTGCGTAATAAGGCCCGATTAAGGGTGCCGTCTGGCATAATAAACGTCTTGCCAAAATGCTGAGATATTTGCAGTAATGCGCCGCTGTTAGGTGCGACAACTTTTCTTGCTGCGATGTCGGCATCAATAATATCGATGCCTAAGTCGGCAAAAAAATTAGCAACGGTTGTTTTGCCACAACCAATACCGCCGGTTAAACCAATAACGATCTTTTTTGCTATAGTCATTTTCATTCGGCTAAAGCACTTGGACTAAATACCAAGACCATATATTTTCACCCCATAAAAATGTGATCCAACCTGCGATCGCAAGGTAAGGGCCAAAAGGAATCGCCTGATCTTTTTGATGATTTTTAAAAAGCATTAAACTAATGCCGATAATGGCACCGACTACTGATGCCATTAAAATAAGTAAGGGTAATAATTGCCAACCTAGCCAAGCACCAAAGAGTGCAAACAGCTTAAAATCACCAAAGCCCATGCCTTCTTTGCCCGTCGCTAATTTGAACAGCCAAAAAACCGTAAAAAGGCTGGTGTAGCCGGCAATAGCGCCGATAACAGCATCTTCTAAAGGCACAATTCCATTTGATAGATTTACGATTAAGCCTAACCACATTAATGGCAGAACAATTTGGTCGGGGAGCAGCATATGATCAAAGTCGATCATCGTTAAGGCAATTAGGCCCCACGTCAATATTAAGGCGTAACAAGTGATAACAGTGACACCAAAATGTTGAGCAATAACTAAACTCAATAAAGCGGTACTTAATTCAACTAATGGATAACGCGTAGAGATTTTATTTTTACATTGGCTACATTTTCCTTTCAACACTAACCAGCTAACCACAGGAATGTTTTCATAAAAACGTATGCTATGTTGGCAATGTGGACAGGTAGAATCGGGCGTTGATAAAGTAAGGGGCTCTACTTGCTTTGTCGATGATGGCTTGAGCTCATCGGCAAGAAATTCTCGACACTCTTGATACCAACCTTGTTCTAACATTTTTGGAAAACGATAAATAACTACGTTTAAAAAGCTACCTATCATTAACGAGAAAACAAAAACAAAGCCATAAAAAAACAGCGAGTTACTTTCTAACAGATGAATAAAATCAGACAAGATAAAACCTTTTATTATTTATTAATTAATTAACTATTGTTAAAACTAGGTGATAAAAATATTAGCGTGAGACACTAAACAATTTTACCTATTTCGAAAATAGGTAAGTACATAGCGATAATTAACCCGCCAATCACTACACCGAGTACCGCCATTATCATCGGCTCTAATAAACTGGTCAGTGAGTCTACCGCGTCATCAACTTGTTGCTCATATATAGTGGCAACTTTGGCAAGCATATCATCTACAGCGCCTGATTCTTCACCAATCGCAACCATTTGTATAACCATATCAGGAAAGATATTACAGTTACGCATTGCTAAATTCATTTGCATACCCGATGACACTTCGGCGCGAATTTCAAGAATTGCAATACGAAAAACCGCATTACCAGACGCACCCGCAGCCGACTCTAATGCGTCAGGTAAGGGGACACCGGCGGCAAAGGTGGTAGATAAAGTTCTCGCGTAGCGGGCAACTGCTGCCTTTTCGAGTAAGGCACCAATAACCGGAATCTTTAATATTATTCTATCAACTCGGTCTCTAAAGCTTTGGCTGTTAAGATGAGCTTTTTTAAAAAAGAAACTGGCAATAAATAGCCCCGCTAACCCTATATACCAATAAGCTTGCATAAATTCCGATAGGGCAATAACAAATAAAGTAAACGCAGGTAGCTCAGCGCCAAAGCTGGCAAAAATTTCTTGAAATACCGGCACGACAAAAATTAACAATATTGAGGTAACAATAAATGCTATCACTAATACAGAAATAGGATAAGTCATCGCTTTTTTAATTTTAGACTTTAATGCTTCGGCTTTTTCTTTGTAAGTCGCAATACGATCATAAATGGTCTCAAGTGCGCCCGATTGCTCGCCAGAACTGACTAAATCACAATATAAGTCATCAAAGTATTTAGGATGGTCGCGTAAACATCCAGATAAAGGAATACCCGATTGCAGTTTATTACTGATATCACCTAACAATCTTTGCATATTGCCATTGCTATGACCTTTACCAATCATTTCAACGGTTTGTACCAAGGGGACACCAGCGCCAAGCATGGTCGCAATTTGCCGTGTAACAATGGCAATATCTGCAGGTATTATTTTTTTGTCATTGGCATTACCAAAAATAGATTTGGCTTTCTTTTTTACTTTCCCCGGGGTAATGCCTTGTTTGCGTAGCTGAGCTTTTAGTTCTAGCATGCTGGTCGCGGGTAGCTCACCATTAACTTTTTTACCCTTACGGTTTACCCCTTGCCAAACAAACGTATCAAGAGCTTTAGCTTGCGGTAATTTTCTTTTTTTAGCCCCTGAAGTTGCCATATAGTGTTTACCTGTAAAGTTAAAATATTAATCATTATTAATACTAGTCAATATCACTAAAAATAAAAAGTGAGCGGTTTATTTTATGCAGACGTTACACGGTTTATTTCCGCCAAACTTGTTACTCCTTGATGGGCTTTTTCTAAACCCGATTGGCGTAAGTTATTGTAACCTTCTTTTTGACACTGCTGAGCGATATCCATAGAATTACCGCCTTCCATAATAATAGAAGACATTTTTTCACTGATTTTTATCACTTCATAAACACCAACTCGACCTTTATAGCCCCCCGTACATTGATCGCAACCTACGGGTTTAAATAATTTTATTTCGCTAAGTTGTTCAGGGGTAAAACCTTGTTTTTCTAGTTCAGGTCTAGGTATAACATCTTCAACTTTACAGCGATTACATAAGCGTCTTGCTAAACGCTGAGCAATAATAATACTGACCGAACTGGCAACGTTATATGAAGGAACGCCCATGTTTAATAATCGAGTCAGGGTTTCTGAGGCTGAGTTTGTGTGCAATGTGGACAACACTAAGTGACCCGTTTGCGCGGCTTTAATCGCTATTTCAGCAGTTTCAAGATCACGAATTTCCCCTACCATAACAATATCGGGATCTTGACGAAGAAAAGAGCGCAGCGCATTAGGAAAGGTTAAGCCGGCACGCACATTAATTTGTACTTGATTAACGCCATCTAAATTTATTTCTACCGGATCTTCTGCTGTTGATATATTACGTTCTTCGGTGTTAAGAATATTTAACCCGGTGTAAAGAGACACTGTTTTACCTGAACCGGTCGGTCCCGTGACTAATATCATTCCTTGTGGTTGCGCTAAAGCGTCCATGTAAATTTGCTTTTGCGCCGGCTCATAGCCGAGCATTTCAATACCTAACATCGCACTTGACGAGTCAAGAATACGCATTACCACTTTTTCGCCCCACATCGTCGGTAACGTTGAAACACGAAAATCAATTGATTTTTTCTTGGACAAGGCTAATTTAATTCGTCCATCTTGGGGGACTCGCCGTTCAGCGATATCGAGTTTTGACATGACTTTTAAACGTGCCGCCATACGAGAGGCAAGTGATACGGGCGGCTTTGCCATCTCAGTTAAAATGCCATCAACACGAAAACGTATACGGTAAGATTTTTCGTAAGGTTCAAAGTGTAAATCTGAGGCGCCTTTGCGAATAGCATCGAGTAATATCTTATTGATATAAACAACAATCGGTGCATCTTCTTTATCACCAGTAGCGCTATCATCTTCTTGGCGCTCCTCTTGAACGTCAATACCGGCAAGTTCAGCAGCATCAATATCGGTAATATCTAAAGCATCACTTTCTTCTTCGAGAATTTTATCAATAAAGACTTGTAAGTTTTTATCATTGGTTAACACTAATTCGGTAGGAAACCCGGTGTTAAATTGAATATCTTCTAACGCATCTAAATTGGTTGGGTCAGACATCGCGACAAATAACACTTTGCCACGTAAAAATAAGGGCAGTGCATTATGTTTACGGATCAATTTTTCGTTGCGAATACCATCAGGAATCATCGTACTATCGAAAGCATTAAGGTCAATTAACGGAAAGCCAAAACTACGAGAGAGTATTGTCGCGATACTATCCGCGTTTAAATTTTTATCTTCAATAAGAAATCGTACGAAAGGTTTTGTTTGTTTAAGAAAGTCAGCACTGATCGATTCGACCATATTCTCGGCGACAATGTCATGTTTTAAAAGTGTAGCTAACACACTTGATTGTCCGTGATGTCCTTTCATGTAAACCTTTTAGTCGTAAGGAAAATGTTAACTATAATTATATGTTAACCCGTTTTAAGTTGAGTAAAAAGAAGTGTTGATAAAATTTAGGTAAAAAAAAAGCTCCAGAGGAGCTTTTTAATAATAATTATATTAACAAAATGTAGAGCAGTTATCTGCCCAGGTTACCTTACCATTAGCAAGTGTACCTGTTAATACATAAGTATCGGTCGCTGCAATACCACCAGCTTCAACAGGTACTACAGTAATAACTGTATTGCTCGCATCAACAGTTCCGGCAGTAACAGTAACGGAAGTTACTATACCTGATGCGCCTGAGTTTGCAGGAATGCCGTTTAAGCTAGGTCCACAAGTTCCTATTAACAATGTGCTTTCTACTGCGGCACAAACTTCAATGGCTGATTTGTGTCCAGAGCTAGCTAATACAATTTCAGTATATTTTGCTTTAGCTGTATATTGTTGATACGCAGGTAGTGCAACTGCCGCTAAAATACCGATGATCGCAACAACGATCATTAATTCAATAAGGGTAAAACCCTTTGCTTTATTTAAAGATTTATTTCTTAAAGATTTAACATTGTTCATAATAGGTATATCCATACATGATTACGGGGGCTGAATTTATATTGCGACAAAAATCAGGAAATGTAAAATTTTGTGACACTTTTTTTATCATTTTTTTGATATTAGTTAAAAAAACATCGATAAGTAACATCTTTTTAACTAATTGTGACACGCTAAAATGTTAAACAAAGCGCATAGAAAGGTCAATAGCATTGATGTTTTTAGTTAATGCGCCCACTGAAATAAAATCGACACCTGCTTTTGCATAGCTTTTTAGTGATTCTATGGTCATATTGCCAGAAACTTCTAATTTGGTTTTACCTTGTGAAATTTCAGCGGTTGCTATAACCGCTTGCTCAATCATTTCATGACTAAAGTTATCAAGCATAATAATATCGCTGCCAGCCTTTAATGCTTGAGTGAGTTCTTCGATATTTTCAACTTCAACTTCAACCGTTTTATTTGGATGGTTTTTTCGAGCCGTTTGAATCGACTTCTCGATACCACCACAGGCGGCAATATGATTTTCTTTAATTAAAAAAGCATCAAATAAACCAATACGATGATTAACACCGCCGCCACATGTTACCGCATATTTTTGCGCGCTACGTAAGCCAGGCACTGTTTTTCGGGTATCAAGTAACTTAGTGTTACTCGCCGATAATTCTTTAACATAGCGACTGGTTAATGTTGCGGTTCCGGAAAGGGATTGTAAAAAATTTAAAGCACACCGTTCGCCAGTAAGAAGAACACGTGCGTTTCCAGATAATTCAAATAAAGTGCTATTGGCTTTGACACTTTCGCCGTCGTTAACAAACCAAGTAATATCCGTTTTTGTCTTATGTATCACATCGAGCTGGGCAAAAACTTCGTTAACCCAAGCCACACCACAAATAATACAATCTTCACGGGTAATGATATTAGCAACCGCTATATTTTCCAGTGGAATTAACTCAGCTGTAATATCTTGGCTATTTTTTAATGCGTCGGCGTTATCAACACCTAAATCTTCACATAATGCCCAAGTTACTGTTTTTTTAATATCGTGTTGTAGTTGCACAGAAAGCATTGAATTTTATTCTCTTGTTGGTAAATAATTAAGTGAGTTTTTAGTGGGGCGTTTATCGCCAGTAAATCACAGCAGGTAGATCATTGCTCGCGTAAAATAAGTTTCTTACCTATCTGGCTGAATTCTACCCTTTTTAATGCACTCATGCCCAATAGAATTTCATTAGACTGCATGCTGGGATTGATGTGGGCGCTAACATCATACAAATAAATATTACCAATACTGAGCTGTTGTAATTCAGTTTGATAAACAGTGGTAGTGCCATTGGCCGTATTAACGAGTGACGGTCTGTTTCCCTTGAGCTGCAATTGCTCTGCTATATGAGCGGGAATCGACACTTGTGTTGCTCCAGTGTCGAGTAAAAAAACCACGGGCATCTCATTTATTTCACCATGTACTACATAATGACCTTGGCGGTTTTGTTGTAATGTTACTTCCGCTTTACCCTGTGTATTTAAACTCATCTGTGGATCTTTGTTAGGATCCCATTGCTTATCAAGTACATCTTGAAAAAAAAACACCATTAATGCCAACGCAATTAACCACGCTAACCAAATAAATATTTTTCCCATTTTGTTTGTCGAATCAAATTCAGTCATACTCTGTTCACAAATCTTGAAATTAAATATTAACGCTATTGTATGACGAAAGACTTAAAAAATAAATTGCCCACCAAGCAAAATAATAATATGCCTATTATCAGTGGCTGGCTTGTTAATGAAGAACAACAAAAATCACCACATTTTAGTGTGCGAGATAAAAATGATACGGTTCATTTATTGGTTGTACATAATATCTCATTACCGCCAAATCAGTTTGGTGGTAGCTATATTACTGATTTTTTCTTAGGAAAGTTAGATAGCAAAGCACATTGCTATTTTGAAGAAATTGCTCAGCTAAAAGTTTCTGCTCATTGTCTGATAACCAGAGTAGGGCATATTATTCAATACGTTTCATTCGATGATAAAGCTTGGCATGCTGGTGTATCCTCTTATCAGGGACTTGATAAATGTAATGATTTTTCTATTGGTATTGAGCTTGAAGGCACTGATGATATTCCTTATGAAGCGGCGCAATATCATACTTTGGCGCAATTAACCGAAGCATTGCAACAATGTTATCCCGACATTAAAAGTAATATAGCCGGGCATAGTGATATTGCACCAGGGAGAAAGACAGATCCGGGTGATGCTTTTAATTGGCAACATTTTCATGATTGTTTAAAGTCTAGTTAATTCAATAGCAAAGGGTATATACTCGTTACCAATGAAAATGCAGATATCAGAGTGTTTGAATGGCCACGGCGATATACTCATTTTACAAGTGGATAATAAATTAGGAAAACTATATGAGTCTTATTAGCTTACTTATTGCCTTGGCGGCAGAGCGTTACTTGTCGACGACAGCGTGGCAATTTCAAACCTATTTTCATGCTTATGTTGATCTATTTAAACGCACTAAATTAATGCATTTAGCCAAACCGTCAATTGTCTCACAGCTTATCTTTATTGCCATCCCCGTTGTTGTTTGTGACTTATTGCTCGAGCTTGTTGATGATGGCTTACTCTATTTAATCTTTTCAACCTTGATTTTGATTGTTTGTTTTGGTTGTACGAAAACGCGGCAGAGCTACAAAGCTTATTTATTGTCGGCTTTTCGAGGCGAACCGACAACATGCGAATTGCATCATAGCCAACTGCAACAAGATACTTGCAGCGCACCAATGAGTTTTGGTCAATTATTGGTATGGTTAAATTACCGATATTTTATTGCCATTATGATTTTATTCGTTGTCTTTGGACCCGCTGGTGCATTATTTTATCGTCTACTAGTGACCATGAATGAATGTCCTGAAGTGCTTGCAGAAGAATGTTCAGACAAGCAAGAAAAAGCTAACGCTGAGGTTGATGAAGCCGATGTTAAAGTAAATAATGAGGCTAAAACAACAGATTCTATGGAAAAAAATGAATCTCAGTTATTGAAAAATATGCTCTTTTGGGTCGACTGGTTGCCAGTACGCATGGTTGCTTTTGGTTATATGCTGGTAGGACACTTCTCAAAAGCCATGCCGGTATGGTTAGAAAATTTATTTGATATCAACAAACAGCCCAACCAAATATTGATTAGCGTTGCGCAAAAGTCTGAAGACTTTATGGTTGACCCTGATGACTGTACTGCGGAACCTTGTTTATTAGTGAGGTTGGCAAAGCGGACTCTGTTGTTATGTCTAGCTGTTATAGCGGTATTAATATTAACAGGTATCCTTAACTAATCTCTTCTTTAAAATTTTTGGATGGCACCTCGTGACATCCTTTTTCAATTACTGAGTCGAGCCAACCACATAGTGATATTTTTGCATAAGCGTTAGTATCACTATTAATTTGAACGTGTTCAATCACCAGTAAAATATTACCCTGCCTTTTTAAAGCGCGTCTTTCTTTTTTATTTTCGCTTAAAAGGCACTTTGGGTAATTGCTCAAAAGACTGTTGTTCCAAGCCTGACCTTTAACCGTGCAGTTGGCATACTTGTCCTTTGACTCTGCTAAAACTCGTAATTCACCGATAAACGTACTGTTCTTGGTGTTTGCCAACTAGTTGGTAAACCGTAACTCGCGCTCTTTAATGGCGAAGTTACCGCTATGGTATTATCTTCATCGTCCCACATTTCATCCACTTGGGTAACACTGGCTGAATTTAACAGGTTGAATACTTCGACACGTAAATTAACAGTAGAGTCGTCTAAGTCAAACTGATAGCTAGCAGACACATCAAGGGTCATCACACTGTCGGTCCGACCTTCTGAGCCGCGGGGTACTAATTGTCCTTGGGCGTAAAACGATTCAGCGTCATAGGCTTGTGCACTTTCATCCGTTGGGTGATAACCAAATGCGTTGACTGGACGGCCCGTTTGATAACTGAAATTAGCCGCTAAGCTTATTTGTTCAGTGATTTGATACGCCCCGTATATTTTGACTTGATGACGGCGGTCGTTGGGTAAATCACCGTAGGAGCCATCCATTAGACCCGGCAGGTCATATTGTAGCGTTATTCCAGTATTGATGCGAGTGTTGTCTTGGCGGTTGTCTGAGCGAACTAAGCCTTCATAATTACCTTTTGACTTCGACCAAGTATACGTGGCATTTAACATCCACAGACCGTCCCATGCATGTTCAACTGAAAAACTCATCGCCGTATATGTGCGCTCGGGCTTTGCGTGGCCTAAGTCGGCGGCTGGAATCGTATATTCTTGATATTGGAGTGGCCCGTCATAGTCTGGGTTCGCCTTGATGGTCACATCTTGTCCTGGGTTTGCCAATACATAGTAACTAGAACCTGAGCACCGTGTACAACTGGCATTAAATTCTCGCTCAAGATAACGATTAAAGCTCGCGTCTACGTTTATATCTTCAACCGCCATAGCTAAATTACGGTAAGTACCTTCAATAGTTAGCAGCCAGTTGTCCGTGACGGGCATTTGAAAACCAATATTAACGTTGTCAGACGTCATTGGTTTTAAATCTTTATCGGCAATGTCGTAGTTTTCAGGAGGAGACCCATTATTATAATGGTCAAAGTAATAGATTGGAGTGCCGCTAATATCGGGGATTTGTAAAATCGGATCGGCGAAGCCATCAAAGGCATAATAATCTTGCCTGTAGGTTTCACTCCCTCCGAGTCGCAAGTTTGCATTCATTGGAATAGGTGAGTAAAAGCGACCGGCATTTAGCCAAAGTCGCGTTCGGCCATCTGCTGATAAGTCATAAGTTAGGCCCAAACGTGGCGCCCAATGGTTATCCATGGTTGAGAAGTTTTCTCCGACCCCATCAGCATTATTGAAGGAGTCGCTGCGCAAGCCAAAGTTTACTGTTAACAGGTCGGTGGCTTGCCATTTGTCTTCAAGGTAGTAGGCGATATTTTCCGACTCATAGCTACCGCCCGATTCATATTGGCGGTGACGAACCTGCCTGAATTGGGGGTTGTCGGGATCGGTATAATCGTCGACGTAAAGTAAGTAATAAGCGCCACCCGAGTTGATGGTACGCTGGTTTGCTGTTAATTTCTCGGCGTCGAGTCCAAAACTTAACTCGTGACTACCGAGCGTCCAATTAATATCAACACGAATAGTCTGGCGTTCATCGTCTCCTTCATCAATTAGAAAATTAAGAAATTGGCCCTGTTTAACAAACTCTCCAGCACTTTCATAAAGGTAATACACCACAGGGTTGTCATCCAGTTCATTTTTACTGGTACGTTCAGCTTCATGGACACCATACTGCACGCTTAACGCTAAATCATCGGTGATAATCGAGGTATATTTTAGCGTCCAATGTGTGCCTCCCGTGTAGTCAACCCCATTGCGCGACTCTATCGTGTCGCCATGGGGGCTGACGATTTGGGTGGCGTTATTACTGCTATCGGAAAACAGCGTGAATTCGAGTAGATTGTTATCGGTAATATAGCCGTCGAGCTTCATTCCCCAATACGGATCTTCTTCCGTGACTTGATATCGGGCTTTATTATTCGGCCCCGGATTAATAGGATCGCTCGCAAAATTACTATACTCCACTTTTCTAGGGTTGAATAAAACATAGAAAAATAGCTGATCTTCAATCAATGCCCCCGACGCCCAAAGATTAGTGTCGATATTTGAGTATTCACTGGCCCGATTGTCAATAAAATATGAGCCATCCGCTAACGTAACTGATGGGGACGACTCTCGAA
Organism: Colwellia sp. BRX10-9; assembly: GCF_014077405.1. Lineage (NCBI taxonomy): Bacteria > Pseudomonadati > Pseudomonadota > Gammaproteobacteria > Alteromonadales > Colwelliaceae > Colwellia > Colwellia sp. BRX10-9. The sequence continues at coordinate 130,240 of NZ_JACGVV010000006.1, forward strand.
GAAAATCAGGTTCATAATTCAGGTTTATACCCGCCTTAAACTCGTTACTCCCCGATTTTGTTTGAGCATTGATCATGCCACCGTGATAACGGCCGTATTGAGCGGAATAACCATCGGTTATAACCTCGACAGACTCGAACATATCAAAAGGTACAGTCGAAAAACCGGTATTATTTCTAACATTGGTGATATTAAGGCCATTGACATAAAACACATTTTCAGCAACAGAGGCGCCATTAATAGCGGGTAAATTTCCAAACGCGGTGTCGCCTTTTACGGTACCTGGTGTGAGCATTATCACGTCGGTGAGTGAACGACCTATTGGAATTTTATTGTTGACCAAGTTATTTGTTGATTGGTCTAATGCATCGACTACCTTATTACTAGCTCCGTTTTTTGTGACCGAAGAGAGAGTCTGTTTTGCATGTTTGTTGATCATTTTGCTGGCGATGACATTATTTGCGAATGCAGAACTATGACAGACTATTGTAAAGGCCATTGTAACGGCCACCGTAACTAGGTTTTTATTAAACTCTTTCATTTACGATCCCTATAATTTGAGCTTGTTTGTCTTTGATTTGTACTTACTTACGGAGCTTGAGAAAGTACTAAGACTATTATTATTAACTATTAACTCTAGTTTGCATTATGGGTATTTATTGTGCAAGTCTCTATTTTTTAATAAATATTTGACTAACCCTTTTACTGTTTTTGTAGTATTAAAATTTCCCCAGTATGATCTTTCATTATAACGGTGAGGCCTAACTTTGCTGTAATATCCAATAATATAGTTAACTACTGAGTTTTCAGCTTCAAAAAATGAGCGATAACCCGTTGTTGGTATTCATTGTTTTTTAAACGACTAAAAACCCTTTCATTGGGCTATTATCGCAACAGTTTCCACGACGACTCATTGCTCATTTTATCAGCTCTCCATGAGTGTCAAATTAATATTCGCACTTCATTTCATTGCTTTAGTCAGTAATGATATTATTGATATAGTCATAGCAAGATAGGGTTAAAATTAAATACAGATGCTTAATAAACTAACGAGCCTACTCTAGACAATTAGCTTTAATAGATGATTTTTATGTTGCTCGCTTTCTATTTCTTTTTTTAGTAAATCTTCTTGGGGTATTGGATTGGGGCAAATCAGTAAATGCAATATCTTTAACTTCAAGGATGAGTTGTTGTAAGTTTTTTTCAACTCCTTTAATAAAGAATTGGTAGTTGAGTGTTTTATTACTTATTGATTCTAGCTGTGACTCCCATAGTGCTGTCATGTCAGGCTGGGAGATTTGAACGGGTAAAGAGGTAATGAGTTTTTTCCCAATCTCTGTTGCTCTTATATCCTTTCCTTTTCTCACTAAAAATTGACGCTTAAACAGGAGTTCTATAATACCAGCACGTGTTGCCTCCGTACCTAGTCCATCAGTATCTCTTAGTAACTTTTTTATTTCAGCATTCGTCACATAACGAGCTATGCCGGTAAGGGCACCTAATATCGTTGCATCAGTAAAGTATTTAGGTGGGCTAGTATTTTTTTCTACAAGCTCGCCATGCAAACAATGCACGCAATCACCCGCTATAACATTGGGTAACTTAATCGCAGAAAATTCGGAATTATCTTTACTTTTATTAGAGCTAGGAAATAAATCTTTCCAGCCATTTTTAATGATATCTTTTTGCTTACTGATAAATAAACCACCATCAATAATAGTGTCTATTTGCTTGTCCATATATTCAAAATTTGGATAAAATTGTGCAATATACTGCCGAGATATTATTTCATAAATTTTAGCTTCATCATTTGATAGTGCGCCAGTTGGGGTGTTTTTAGCTGTGGGTATAATAGCATGATGAGCACTGACTTTTTTATTGTTCCAAGCTCTACTTCTTATCTTTAAATCTGCATTTTTTAACATATCGGCTAATTTCTCAGATACGTTACTCATAGCGTTGGTTACGGCAGGTACATCATTGAGGTGTTCGGTCGGTAAGTATTGGCAATCAGATCTAGGGTAAGTTATTAATTTGTGCTTTTCATAAAGTTGCTGACAGATATCTAATACTTGCTTTGCACTCATACCAAAAGCTTTAGCGGCTGATATTTGTAAGCCAGATAAACTGAAAGGTAATGGTGCTACTTGCTGTTTTTTATCCTGTGTAATCTTTTCAATTTTTGCCGGTTTGTCATTAATACGATTGACTACATTTTCAGCTAGCTTTTTTGATAATATGCGTTTCTCTTCATCCATGAAAGGCTCACAAGCCTTACTTGGCTTCCACTTACCCTGATACTTTTCACCGTTTTTTGTCGTGATATGAGCAAGTACTTCATAAAAAGGCTTTGAGATGAAATTTTCTATTTCAATATCTCGGTTTACCACTAAACCTAATATCGGAGTCTGTACCCGACCAATTGATAATACGCCTTGATAGCCTGATTTCTGCCCTTGTAAAGTACAAAGACGAGTCATATTTAAGCCATAAAGCCAATCAGCTCTAGCTCTTGATAATGCTGAAACAGCAAGAGGGATATAATTTTTATTAGGTTTTAAGTTATCTACCGCTTTTTTAACCGCATTAAAATTCATATCGGTTATTAGACACCTCAAAGCATTATCTATTTTGGATTTAGATGCTCCGCTAAAGCTAATCGCTTCATCAACTAATATTTGACCTTCACGATCCACATCACCAGAATTTACGATGGTATCAGCTTGTTTTATTAGCCTTTTTATAACGGTCAGTTGTTTTCGAGTTTTTGGTTTTGGTTTTAACTTCCATTGCTCAGGAATTATGGGTAAATGTTCAACTACCCATTTTTTATATTTAATATCGTAATCTTCAGGTGGAGCTTGTTCTAATAAATGTCCTATGCACCAGGTAACGACATCGCCATTACCTGCTTCTATATAACCATCATTTTTTTTATGAGGTTTAGGTAGTACGTCTACAATTGCTCTTGCTAAGCTAGGTTTTTCTGCAATAAATAATTTCATAAATATTAAGCCTGGTCTAACAGAGGGTTGTGATTGTCAAACAGAGTCAAGAACAAGCTCTTTTTTTGTATGTATTTGTCAATAATAGTGAGGCTTTTTTTCAACGTTTTTAGCTTGGTAACTGCGCCAAGCTTATATCGTGATAATATGACCTTGTTTATTGAATTATATAATAAAAATATAGTGTCAAACTTATGGTGATTGATTGTTACATCATTGCCGAGCGCTATATAGCCTTGTTGACTTTTATGGGGGTTGGGTAAAGCTGCCGCAATGGCACGTCCTAAACTTGGCTTTTCGGCAATATATAGTTTCAATAGAATTTCCAAGGGTTCAATACTGACCATTAGAATAAGCTTAGCACATTAACTGGTTTTTTATACAGTGCTCATTCTCAGTTATAGTCAAATTGTTTCATCCGTAACTAGGTTTAGTTAGGAGGCGACCCACTCATTCACTATGTGGTGAGTAGGTCATTATCACAGCGGTAGGATAAAAGTGGTTTTACTTGTCTTTAGGTAAATATTTAAAGCCGTGGATCATTGAAGAAACAATAGAATGTTTTTCACGTCGTTCAGCAAAAAATACGGCTAAAATATGTAGTGGGATCAACAGCAACAAAAAGTAAAAGCTATAAACGTGAGCAGTTATAAAAGGCTTTCTTACATTGCGCATTTCTTTATAAGCATCTGCATCAACATTTTCTTTACTGTAGGGCTTAATCAAGGCTACTTGGCTTTTATCTTGAGCTATGCTGCTAGCAAAGTATTGCCCAAAAGGAGGATAATAAATGTCAGTACCCGCAATCACTAAACCTGAAATCATTTGAATAGAAAGACTTAACATTAAAGCGCCAACCATAAGTTTCCCCAGTGGACTATGACCTTTAAATGTCTTATTTTTATCTTTTTTGAAATCGGCTAGTTCTTGTTTAAAGACTTTATTAAAAGGCAGTGTTTGTCCCCAACGTTCATATCCTTTACCAATAAAACCAAGAATAATTCTAAAAATTAAATTTGCAGCAAAAACATAACCCACACATACATGTATTGTTTTAAGCAGTATTTTACCTTCTGTTGAGATACCTAGATCTTTACCAAAATAAATAACGCTACCAATAACAATAAGCAAAAGTACTGACAAGACATTCAACCAATGAAATAAACGAATGTTTCTACTCCAAACAAAAGTTTTTACTATAGTGGAAGTGATATTTACTGGGCTATCTTGCATGATGATGACTCTTTTTATTTGTTAACATTTTGCCTGTTATTTTAATAATAACCGAAATATTTATCCGCTTCTAACACTAAGTGATAGTTATTTGGATTAATGGTTACAAGATATCTTAAAGTAGCTGTGTGTCTTTTCAATTAAGCGGCGTTATTTTAGTTTACTGACGATTACCTAGCAGATAATTTAATTTAATTTTCCGCAAGTGTCAGCGTTTTTCAAGATAAGTTCCTGTAAACTAGCCAAACAGCCGTAAAATAATTCTGTGTATTATAGTATGTATTATGGACACCCATTTAATATTTATTCACTTGTTGAAGGAAATGCAGCGAATAAATAACCAAGGAAATTTAGCATGAAGAAAATTGTCTTATATAGTATGAGTAACTGCCCTCATTGTGACACGGCGAAAGCGTACTTAGATAAAAACAACATTGCTTATCGTTTATGTAATGTAAAAACAGCCGCGGGACAAAAAGAGTTTCGCAGAGCAAACTTTAGATCCGTACCGGTAATAAAGATTGGTGAAGAGTATCTGCAAGGATTTAAAGTGGCGGCTTTTAAAGCGCTTTACGAGGATTAATATTGGTTAATATATCGCTGATGATACAATTTTATGGCTTTAACTCGTTTTAAAAAAAGGTCTATGTTAAGGTTGAAATACTTACATGAATTAACAAGATCATTAATTACGGATGTGTAATGAAATTTGATTTTTATCGGTTTTTTTCGGTTGTTGTTATTATCTTTTTTTTTTCCTGTAGTCAATCACAGGCAAATAGTAGTGGCCAATTAGCGGTAGAACAAACCGATGAGCTAAATCGCTTATTGAACATGGATGAAGAAATACGCCAACAACCTCTGCAATCTTATCAACAATTATTAAACGCAGAAAAATCTTTTTCAACTATGCCAAAACTACAACAATCTTGGTGGTTGTTACGTAAAGCTCAAGCAGAAAATTTACTCTATTTTTATGAAGACTTTAATAAGACCATCGCACAAGCCGTAGCGCTTATCGACGACAAAACCCCATTAAAAATTCAAAGTCACCTTTATATTTATCAGGGGTTAATTTATCGTCGCCATGCTCAGTATGCAGATTCTGTACTTATTCTTCGAAAGGCTATGTCTATAGCAAAAAAAAATAATTTAACTTACCTTTTTATCCTTGCTAAACAAGAGCTTGCTTTTACAAAAAGTATCACTGAACTCTTCGAACTGTCATTGAATGAAATGCAAGAAGCTTACTTAGATGCTTATTCACTAAAAGAACACTTTCTAATTGCTGTTATCAATGAAACCTACGGTGCTATTTATGGCTATATGGACGATTATGAAAAATCGATAGAATATTACCAAAAAGCATTAAATACTTATGAACGTTTAAATTATCCAGCTCATGTTTCAGAGGCTATTTACGGCATTGCTATAACCTATCGATATTGGCAAAAATATGATTTGGCGATTCGCTACTTTGAGCTTTATCAAGAAAAAATTGCCTATACCCCTAACACTGAAATTTCTTTTTTTTCAGCGTACGGTTTAGGTATGACACTGGCCGAAAAAGGCGATTGTGTTAAAGCTATCGATGTTATTAATCATGCTCTAACGTTAAATGGCTTGATTGATTATAATGCCGAATTATATAAGCAACAGGTTCACTGTTTTATTATCTTGGGTGAGTTAGAACAAGCGCAGGCATCGTTGACTAAAGCTGAAAATATATTCATGTCTTTACCTGAATTAGTCGGCACTAAGTGGCAATTAGAAGTTATAAAGCTTGGCTCAGAGCTTGCTCACGCAAGAAATAATGACAGTGAAGCTTTTCAATTATCTCGACAGTATTATCAAAAATACAATGAGTTATTGGTCAAAAATTCCAGCACACGATTAACTACAGCGCGCGCTGCGATGGAAAATGAGCGAAAATATGTTGAACAAGCACTTACCCTGCAACGAAAAAAGGTCGCCGCTTTAGAAAATGATTCCTATCATCAACAAAAATTACAGAACCTTTATCTACTGATTTTTATGTTATGTGCCGGCGTGGTTGTCATTATCGTGATAACCATTCAGTATAAAAATAATAAGAAAATGTATGCACTGTCAATTAAAGACCCATTATCAAATTTATATAACCGCCGCTATATTTTTGAGTACTTATCGAACTACCTGAACGATGTCTTAGTCGAAAAAACTGAACTTTCGGTAATTTTATTTGATATTGATGACTTTAAAATGGTCAATGATAAGTTTGGTCATCCTGTTGGTGATAAAGTTATTAAAAAAATAGCTGATCTTTGTCATGATGTCTTTCGTAATGGAGATGTCATTGGCCGTGTTGGCGGAGAAGAATTCTTATGTATTTTACCTCGTACCGACGAAAAGCAATGTAAAGTAATTGCTGAACGTTTTTTAAAAAAAATAAGTCAGCAAGTTTTCCAAGTCGAGCCAAGTTTACAGTTAACCGTAAGTATCGGTATAGCAACCTTGTCTCAACTTAGCCCAACGAGTGAAATGTTATACCTACATGCCGATGCTGCCCTTTACCAGGCAAAGCATAACGGTAAAAATAATGTGGTTATATATCAATAGAAAGCCATTATCTCATATGAATAATACAACACCGTTCGCCGTTCAAGTTATTATATTATTACAGAATTATATAAAACAGCTTGGCTTTACTCCTGTAATTCACTTTGAATTAGAAGGTTGTTATCAGCTCGATAGTAAAATAAAAAGATTTTCACTAGATTATCAAAGAATTAATCGTCAGTTAGCGCATGCAGGAATTGACGGAGAATTAGTGCCAGAGTATTGGTATAGTCAGTGGGAGTATGTTTCTTTATTTAATGGCCAGTCGCCGTTAAAAGAGGCTAATAATTTAAGCCAAGCGTTACACCTTTTACCTCGTTTTTTTGCCGAACAAGGCATAAGTAAAACATTAATCAAACCGGTTGTTTGGTCTGGTGATAAAGGCAAGTTAGCCAGTGGTAGTGGTGATATTTTCACCACAGAAACACGGGCAGTGCATATCCCTAATGCTGTTCAAATGAATATTAGTGCGCTTGATAGTGAAGGTAAAAACATTATTATTGAACGCGGCTTTGGTGAATATTTACAGCAATGCTTTCTTGATACTAGTTTAAATTGTTGTTTGATTTATTTACCTGAAGAAGAAGCTTTTGAGCGACTAGCATTAAAAACTAAATACGGTTTAGCGGCTGAGTTATGTTCACCCGTTGATATTTCAGGCGGACACCAAGGCAGTATTGCCTTGTATAAAGAAGTGGGTAAACATAATCAAGCGATGGGCGAAGAGCCGGTACTTTATAATCACAAAAATGAAGTACTAGTTAAGCGACAAAATTGGCAAAAAACTGCTCGTATCGAGCACAGAATTGGTGCTTCAAGTATGCAATATAATGCTTATTTTAATATTATTTACTCTTTATTGAACTTAATTGACGCGCTTGAAGTATATAAGGTGGATAACTGTCGCAAATTGCTCCGTAAAGAAGTTCATCATCAAAATTTACCTTTTTCATTGTATGATAATACAGAGCAAGAAAAATTGGGCGCAATATCACTATTTGCAAATGATCACTGGTTAAGCGAAAGTTTAAATAAGCTATCGGGTCAATTTATAAATGGTGAGCAAATATCAGGGCAGTTGCTGTTAGGTGACAAATTAAAGCAAATGATTTTAGCGCCGTATCAACAAAAACTTATTCTCACTCATACATCATAATTAATTTAAAAATAAAATATGACTCTTATTAATAATCAAAATATTACCCCACAGCTTAATGGTTTATCTATAAGTGATAAACGCGCCGAGCTAAAAAGCTACTTCCATAATACTTGGACGACTTACGAGTCGTTGTTTGCTTTAATCAACAAAGATGAAGCCTACTATTTACGGCCTGAGACTTTACGCCATCCACTTATCTTTTATTTTGGCCATACGGCTACTTTTTTTATTAATAAATTACTTTTGGGTAAGTACATTAATAAGCGTGTTAATACCAAGTTAGAAGCTGTTTGCGCTGTTGGTGTTGATGAAATGAGCTGGGATGATCTCAACAGTGAGCATTACGACTGGCCTAATGTTGATGAAGTAAGAGAATACCGTCAACAAGTTTTCACTGTGGTTAATAACCTTATTGATACCATGGAAATTAACTTACCTATCAAACAAGACTCGTTAGCTTGGGTGATATTGATGGGCTGTGAGCATGAACGCATCCATCTTGAGACTTCATCAGTTATTATGCGCATGTTACCGCTAGATTGCTTAACACAGCCATCTGAAGTAGCGGGACAATGGACAAGTTGTGCTCATTTTTCAACGGCTCCAGCGAACGAATTATTACCTGTTACAGAACAATCTATTGTATTAGGGAAAAAGTTAACCGATGAAACTTACGGCTGGGACAACGAATATGGTGAGTTATCTGTTGAGGTTAGTGCCTTTTCAGCTTCTAAATATTTAGTCTCTAATCAAGAGTTTTTAGCTTTTATCGATGCAGGTGGTTATAAAAAACCACATTATTGGAGCGAAGAAGGGCAAAAGTGGCTAAGTTTCACTAAAGCTGAAATGCCGCGTTTTTGGCGAAAAAATAACGATGAATACGTGCAGCGTAACTTACTTAATGAAATGCCTTTACCTTTGAATTGGCCTGCAGAAGTGAACTACTTAGAAGCGAAAGCTTTCTGTCATTGGAAAAGTGAACAAACTCAAAAAAATATTGCTATGCCTACTGAAGCACAGTGGCATTGTCTAATCAATAATGCCAGCGATAATGAAGAACAAGTATTAGGTAATATAAACTTAGCCCGTTACGCTTCTTCATGCCCGATTGATGAATTTTCAACGGGGGATTTTTATGATGTTATTGGCAATGTATGGCAATGGAACGAGTCAGCAATAGATGGTTATGAGGGGTTTAAAGTTCATCCACTTTATGATGATTTCTCTACGCCAACCTTTGATGGTAAACATAACTTAATTAAAGGCGGTTCATGGATTTCTACCGGCAACGAAACCATTCCGTCGTCTCGTTATGCTTTTCGTCGTCACTTTACTCAGCATGCTGGTTTTCGTTATGTTGAAAATATCGATGGCAAAATACCATTAACGCCGGTTAATCGATATGAAACTGATCGTGAAGTTTGTCAGCAACTCGAAAGTCATTATGGTGATCAACATTTAAATGTTGAAAACTATTCACAACAAGTTAGCCAATTATTGCTTAGTAAAGTAAAAGCTCAGGGCATTAATACTGACAAGTTATTGAACTTAGGTTGTAGTGTTGGACGAACCGCTTTTGAGTTGTCAGAGCATTTCCAGCATATTGATGCGGTAGATTTTTCTGCACGTTATATTCAATTTGGTGTGCAACTTCAACAACAGAAAACACTCCGTTACACCAACGTTATTTCTGGTGACATACAGAGTTTTCATGAGGTGTCTCTTAAGGCGTTATCGCTAAACAACAACGCTGACCATATTGTTTTTAGTCAGGGTGATGCTAGCAATTTAAAACCGATTTTTAACGGTTATGATGCGATTTTAGTTGAGCATGCGCTAGAAAAGAGTTATCAACCTAAACAGTTGTTAGCCACACTGTCTAAGCGACTTAATAAACAAGGTTTACTTTTTGTATTAACCGACCATCAATATTCAGCGAAACACACTGAAAAAGAAAATTGGTTGGGTGGGCTTAAAGTCAATGGTGAAAATGTTATTGGCTTTGATGGTTTACAGGAAAAACTAGCAGAAGAGTTTACTTTTTTAGACGCACAGCCATTAACGCGTGTGATTAAGCAAAATCAATGCACTTTCACCGTAACCACCACCGAAATGTCGGTTTGGCAGCGGAAAATATAGCAAGGATGAAAAATATTTTACCGGCACATATCGCCTTTGGTCAACAGCTTGCAGAAAATCAAAATGTCACTATTAAGCACAATTTGAGTAACTCTTGCGGACAGTCGTTGTCCGCAGCACAATTGTGTCTACTCGGTGAAACGAGTCTTGATAATCTACTGGGCGAACAAGCGTTATCCTATGCGTCGATAAGTGGCAGCCATTATTTGCGATCACTTATTGCCGGTTTTCATCAAGACTATAATCATCATCAAGTTGAGTTAACTGCTGACAATGTTCTAACTTTTTGCGGCGCTCAAGAGGCGTTGTCAGCTATTTACCAAACAGTACTTAGCGAAAATGAACGAATGCAAGGTAATACAGTTGAGCAACAAGCAGCGATTGAAATTGTTGTTATTACACCTTGCTATCCCTCTCTGGTGACGATGGCAGAGCAGATGGGGATTAAAGTAAGGTGCCTTACGGTTGATTTCCAACAAAACTGGCAAATTAACCAAGCGGCACTTTTAGCCCTAGTAAACGAAAATACCCGACTAATTGTCTTGAATTCTCCCCATAATCCCAGTGGTAGCATAATAGACACTCAATTTTCGGAACAAATATTAGCCATTGCAAAACAGTTCAATTGTTACCTTTTAGCCGATGATGTCTCTCAAGCGAGTAACTATAATGATCTTAAATTAGCTCATCGCTATTTAGATTATGAGCGCACGATTGTTGTCTCGGTATTATCGAAAAGTTTTGGTTTGGCGGGGCTACGTATTGGTTGGGCAGTGTCTAAGGATAAATCACTGTTAAAAAAATTATTAGCGGTAAAAGCTCAAGGCTCAATTTGTACTTCAATCGTTGATGAAAAGCTGGCGGAGCTTGCTTTAGAAAACCATGATAAAATCATCAGTGAAAATAATCTTATCATAAAAAATAATATCGTTTTATTTCAGCAGTTTATCGATAAAAATCAATTGCATTTTAGTTGGTGTCCTCCTCAGGCAGGCTTACTTACATTAGTGAAGTGCCATAGTGATTTACCTATGCTTGAATGGGCTGAGCAACTCGCTGAACAAACGGGAATATTCGCTTACCCATCATGCCTATTTGGACTTACTGGGCCATATTTTCGTTTAGGGCTGGGTGCAAAAAACTTTTCAACGATACTGGAATCATTACAAGGGTTTGTTGATAGTCGCTTATCGTTGACTGTGAATTGAAAGTTGGATTGAAAGCTTAATTAATTTATTTTTGCTATGAACCTATTAATTAGTAGCCGCATTCTCCATTGCTAAGAAAGTTGACGATAACTCGAGAATCAAGCCTAAAAGCTGCAAAGGCGATAGCGTTTTAACGGCTGATCTAGGTATAAATTAATTTACCATCCTCACCAGCAACTATATCTCTGGTTATTTCTTTTGTCAGTCCTATCAGCGCTTATAAGTAGAAGTAGATCATAAAAAAGTGACATGCCGCGCCACCTAAAACAAATAAATGCCAAATAGCATGGTTGAAATGTATACGCTTTTGCACATAAAAAATAACCCCTAAACAATAAATAATACCGCCAAGAGCAAGTAGTGTTAAAGCTTGATTTGATAATTTGTCATTTAGCTGTTCAATAATGGTTATAGATATTAGTCCCATACCTAAGTAAGTGATCAGCGAGGTTTTTTTATAGCGGTGACCAAATTTCATTTTAAAAAACACCCCTAATATAGCCATACTCCAGATAATTGTCAGCATAATAGTACCGAGTTGGTCGTTTAAGGCAATCATCATTAAAGGGGTGTAAGTTCCTGCGATTAACAAGTAAATAGCACAATGGTCGAGTAATTTAAAAAGCCTTTTTTTGTCAGGATCTTGAAAGGCATGGTAAAAAGTTGAAGCGGTGAATAATAAAACCAAACTAGCACCGTAAACGGCATAACTCACTATTTTTACTAATGAGTTATCAGTAAAAGCTGCAGTGAGTAGCATGTAACAAGCCATAACAGACAATATTGCGCCAAGAGCATGAGTCAAGGTGTTGGCTATTTCTTCATTTTTACTGTAACTAGCTTGGCTTGTCATTTGTTATCCTGTTATTTTTCATTGTTTCTTTAAACTTAATCTCAGTGTACACGTGTAAGCTGAGATTGAATAATAACAGAAAAAACAATTGAAACAAGAGGTCAGACCAATGAATTTAAGGTATAAAAAAAGAGCTTAGTTAAGCTCTTGATTAGATGAAAAATAGTAAAGTTACTTTCTCAACGAATAATTGGAGAAGGGTAAATTTTAATGAAAAACGCTACAAAGCTAACTCAATCACCATAGCTTTGAGTTCTTCTTTGGAAATTGAATTATTATGATTAACATCAAATTTATTAAAAATACTCTCACACATACGGATGCCTTTATCTTGCAAAAGACAGTCAATTAATTCAACAAATTCACTTCGACTAATCGCACCGTCTTTATCTTCATCAAAAAATTCAAATAGTTCATCAACCCACTGATTAATGTCCATCAGTTATCCTTATTAGTAGTATTACATCTACTAAATACTTTATCTTTTATTGTGCTATTTGTGAATGATTAATTGCAACATTGCGTTAATAAGCGTGATTTATTATCTACTAGCGTAAAGTTTCTACACAGCACAAGTATCAAAGCTACATTTTCTAGTAAGTAGAGTATATACTTTAACATATTTAATCATGACTAAATAAAATGACTATTATTAGGCAAGAAACAAAAACACGAATGAGCCGCATCGTTAAGCACAATGGTGTTATTTATTTATGTGGACAAGTTTGTAAAGATGCCAGCCAAGGCATTGAAGAACAAACACGTTCAATGTTAGATAAAGTTGATGAATTACTTGAACAAGCAGGTAGCGACAATAAGCATATTCTATCGGCAACTATTTATATAAAAGATATGAATGATTTTTCAAAAATGAATGAAATTTGGGATAATTGGATCCCTCAGGGGTTCGCTCCTGCAAGAGCTTGTGTCAAAGCTTCAATGGCAAGAAATGAATTACTTATTGAAATATCGGTAATAGCGGCCGAAATATAGTTATTTTTTAAACTTGTTCTCTAACATTTTTAATATATTAATCTACACTTCATTAGGTTAGCTTGCCTGTAAACGAATCGATTTTAATAAAAAAATTTTAATAAAACATAAGCACGTAAAAACATAAGCACGTAAAAATATAAACTCTAAGGTGGATAATATGAAAAGTAAAATAGCGGTACTAGCGCTTGCTAGTAGCTTTATTTCCTATACGGCTCAAGCAGATATCAATTTAAGTGGTTTTGCTTCAATAACAGGTGGTATCACTACATCGAGTGATGAAACACTGTATGGCTTTAATGATACTTTTGACTTTAAAAATGGTTCATTACTTGCCATTCAAGCATCAAGTAACATAGGTGAAGGCCTTGATATTACTGCACAAATTGTTTCTCGCGGTGAGAATGATTGGGATACTGAATTTGAGTGGGCCTACGTTAGCTATAACGTAAACGATAAATTTAGGGTTTTGGCTGGGCGTCAACGAGCACCTTTCTTTATGTACTCAGACTTTTTAGATGTTTCGTATGCCTACCCGTGGATAACACCACCAAAAGGTGTTTACGATTTAATTTTTAATACTTTTGACGGTCTTAGCGGCATATACAGCAGTACTCTTGGAGAATTTGATACGACTTACCACTTTATTGCGGGTAATAACTCCGATGAAATCGAAGTCTTTGGTGAAAAATCATCACCTAACATGGATAATATCTTAGGTGGCGCTGCAACCTTTAATAGAGATTGGCTAACCTTGAGAGCAGCTTATTTTAATGCTGATGTATCAATTCCTTCAACAGGGTTAGATGGACTTGCTAATAATTGGAATGCCTTTGGTTACCCTGCATTTGCAGACAATACTAGTATTTTTGAAGACAAAGCAACGTTCACTGAACTTGGCTTTCAAATTGACTATGAAGGCATCTTAGTTGTCGGCGAATATACTACGCTTAAAATAGATAATACGTTATTAGGTGAAGAAGAGTCTTATTATGTGATGCTAGGTAAGCGCTTTGATAATTACTTAGTACACGTTACTTACGGTGTTGATGAAGACACTGCGGCGAACGATTTTACTAGCGTTATACCGTCTGGAACTCCTCTTGATGCTTTAAAAGTACCAACACAAGATGTTATAGCTAGTCAAAAAAATGATTCAAGCTATGTTACTGTTGGTTTACGTTGGGATTTTCATAGCTCTGCATCATTAAAGTTTGAATATACCGGTTTTAATGATGACCTTAATGGTGCTAATGATGCTGGTTTATTCCGCACTTCACTTGTTACTGTTTTTTAGGGGATTGATGATGAAATATATAAAAGTCACTGCGATCTTACTTTCAATAGGCTTTAGTTTAACGGCTTCTGCCGATATTGCTGTTATTGTGAATCCGGCTAATTCTAGTACGCTTACCGACAGAGACATATCTCGGATTTTTTTAGGTAAAAATAAGAAATTTACTAACGGTGCTTCTGTCATGGCAGCCAATTTAAAAGATGAAAGTCCCGCTCGAGAAGAGTTTGAAAGCAAAGTGTTGCAAAAGACTAGCTACCAAGTTAAATCTTATTGGGCTAAGCTAATTTTCTCTGGTAAGGCGAAACCTTTAGCAGAATTTGATAATGATGCCGATGTGTTAAGTTTTGTTGCTGATAACCCTGATGCTATTGGCTATATCGATGCTGCTAATGTCAGTGATAAAGTTAAAGTGATTAAAACCTTTTAAGTAACTCTGTTATTATAAAACGAGTATCAACAGTGATTTTCAATTGACTGTTGGTACTCGTTTTTTTTTAATTCATTTAATAGGTATTTCTTGTGTCATCTCTTGTTAACTCACTCAAGCAAATCTTTGGTTTTGATGCCTTTCGTGATGGACAGCAGCAAACGATTGAGCAGCTCCTCAATAGCCAATCTTCTCTCGCTATATTTCCAACTGGCTCAGGTAAATCATTATGCTATCAATTAGCGGCTATAGAACTACCTCACTTAACTATTGTTGTTTCTCCCTTGCTGGCGCTAATGAAAGATCAATTAGCCTTTTTAGCGACGAAAAATATAGCAGCGGCAAGTATCGATTCAACATTAACGCCACAGCAAAATCAGCAAGTCATGGCGGATACGCGTTCAGGTAAAATAAAAATTCTTATGGTGTCGGTTGAGCGTTTTAAAAATGAGCGTTTTCGCCAATTTATTGAGTCAGTAAATGTATCTATGTTGGTTGTTGATGAGGCACATTGTATTTCTGAATGGGGGCATAACTTTCGCCCCGATTATTTAAAACTCCCTAACTATCGCCAAGAACTCAACATTCCGCTGGTGCTTTTGTTGACCGCCACAGCGACCAAAAAAGTCAAGCAAGATATGGCCACTAAATTCGCTATCTTACCAGAGCACATCGTACAAACAGGCTTTTATCGTCAAAATTTAGATTTGTCGGTGTTAGCGGTTTCAACAAAAGATAAAAATCAACAATTGCTAACAAGTATCGCTGATCAAACCGGTTGTGGCATTGTATATGTGACTTTACAGCAAAGTGCTGAGTATGTGGCAAACTTTTTGACGCAACAAGGTTTGAATGCGCAACCTTATCACGCCGGATTTATAAGTGAAAAACGACAGAAAATTCAAGAAGATTTCATGTCGGGAAAAGTACAAATCATCGTGGCTACTATTGCTTTTGGCATGGGCATAGATAAAGCAGATATCCGCTTTGTTATTCATTATGATTTACCCAAGTCAATTGAAAATTACAGCCAGGAAATTGGCCGAGCAGGGCGTGATGGTTTAGCATCAAATTGCATTACCTTGGCAAATTTAGATGGGCTAAATACCGTTGAAAATTTTGTTTTTGGTGATACACCCGAACTGAGTGGTATTGAATGTGTTATAAAAAACATTCAACAAGAATGCCAAAATGATCGCTGGGAATTACAAGGTTTATCGCTGTCAAATGCCAGTAATATCCGCCAATTACCCATGAGAACCTTACTTGTTCAGTTAGAGCTGCAAGGCGTTATTAAACCGCTATTTTCATATTTTGCCGATTTTAAATATAAATTTACCACCAATAAAGACGAAGTGTTAAATTTATTTGAAGGTGAGCGCAAAGATTTTCTTGCGACTATTTTTAAATACAGCGGCTTTAAAAAAGTATGGGGAGAGCCAGACTTTGATGCACTATTTCAGCATTATGGCTGTGACCGTGGCCGAGTGATTGTGGCTTTGGAATACCTACAAGAGAAGCAATTAATCACCTTGGAAACAAAAAAAATCACTGAAGTATTTAGTGTTAACAAGGCCTTATTGTCAGCTAATATACTTGCTAAGTCACTACATGATTATTTTGTCGAAAAAGAAGAAAAAGAAATAAAACGTATTGCGACACTGGTGCGCTTCTTTGAATTATCCTCTTGCCTAAGTCGAAATTTATCCTTGTACTTTAATGATAAAAACACCCCTGAAAATTGTGGACATTGTTCAGTATGCCGTGGAAACGTTGCTAAGCTAAGTTACTCACAAGAAAGTATTCTGCCAGATGACACTGCGATAGTTGACATGCTAACGGCACTTATTGAACATATGTCGACCAAGCACAAAGGTGTTTTATCTTTAGAAACGATGTGCCGATTTTTAACTGGATTAACCGTGCCGCTTTTTAGCCGTAATAAAATAAAACAGTTATCTGGTTTTGGCTGTTGTGAAAATATTCGCTATCAAGAAGTGCGTGAAAAAGTGATCAGTGTGATGAATATTTAGCGGCAAATAATTAATAAAAAAGCGAAATATAAGTACATATATTTCGCTTTTTATTTTTCAAACTCAGTATTTATGAGGATTAGTCGTGGTTGTGGCCACAACCCCCTTCACCATGGACATGTCCATGTTTCAATTCATCTTCTGTGGCATCACGGACTTCTAAAATTTCTACATCAAACTTTAAATCAATGCCTGCCAAAGGGTGATTTCCGTCAACAGTTATTTCATCATCAGTGACATCTATAACAATAACTGTTTGCTCACCATCATCAGTCGTTGCACGTAATTGTGAACCAACCGCAAGATCTTCAACACTTTCGAACATACTTTTTGGTACGGTTTGTACAAACTCATCGTGGCGATCGCCATAAGCATTTTCAGCGCTAACTGCGACTTCGAATTTATCATCAACAACATGATCTGTTAAAGCATCTTCTAAGCCCGGAATGAGATAACCTGTACCGTGAATGATAGATAAAGGGCTGTGATCATAAGAGCTGTCGATGAGTGTGTCTTCGCTGTCGGATACGGCATAGTGTAAAACGACAACTTTGTTTTCTGAAATTTTCATGATATGTCCTAAATTTTAAATAAATGTAACTCGCGACTATTCCGCTAAGTTATAAGGCAATTCTACTAAGCTTAATGCTGAGTTTTCGTGGTTTTTAATCCGTAAGTTTGTGGTGCTATCGATATCGCTGGCTAAAACAGCCTGCAGATAATAAATGCCATCATCACTAATATAGCTCGCTAAGATGTCACCAGCTTTACGCCAGTTTGCACCTAACTGTTGCTCAATAATATCACCTGCTTGCAAGGTTATTAACTCATTATTTGCTGATTTACTCTTTAACGAAAATAAAGCGCGTTTGTTTTTTCCTAAATACTGCATTCGAGCAACAGTCTCTTGTCCTAAGTAACAGCCTTTAGTAAAGCTTATGCCGTGAATTGCTTGTAAATTCAACATTTGTGGCACATAAGAAGCAACTGTTTCTGGTGCTAGTAAAGGAAAACCTTCATTAATTTCGATTAAATTCCACAGCGCTTGAGAATAAGTGACTAAGGCAAAGTCATTAATAATTTTTTCAGCAGCCTTCGCCTCATCAATTATAAGATAACGTTTTAATTTTCCCGCGAGGTAGACAATAGTGGTACTACCGACTTGTAAAACCGGTGTTAAACTATTAGGTAATTCAACAAACTGTTGATGGAGTATTTCTGTTGCCTTTTTTCCTGCAACCGCATAAAAAGCTAAATCTGTGGCTTGTTCAATGGTTACTTTGGCAAATACGCCAAATTTCTTCAGTTCGGCTAATGATTGGCTAATACTGGTTTTAGGTTGTAAAAGTAAATGAATATTTTGACGATTTATCAATCTAAACACTGAAAAAACTTTACCTTTAGCGTCGCAATGACCACCCAATAATAAGTTATTATCTGTCAGTATATTTACATCGCAAGTCACTTGTCCTTGTAGGTATTTACTTTGTTCTGCTCCATGTACAGCAATTGCACCATATTCAGCTAAACTAATGATACAAGCATCAGGAAGGTTATCGTAACTAGGTAAAGTATTTTCAACAGAGATTGTCATAATTAAATTGGCATTTTTGTTTTATTGATAGGTTAAATAATGAGGACTTTCTTGTGAAATTCAAGGTGTATATGATATTCGTTAGTTTATTTTTCTAGATCTGATAAACAATATTGTAATGGCAAATGACTTTGTTAGAATAAGCCTAAATTTTATTTTACTGGGTGTTACATGTCTTTAACTGATAATAAACCGCGTTTAAGATGGGCTTGCCGTCGTGGAATGCTCGAATTAGATATACTTTTTATGCCTTTCGTTGAAGAGGCTTATGATTTGCTCTCAGAAAAAGAGAAGCTAGTTTTTGAACGTTTACTGGAAGAGCAAGATCCGGAATTATTTGCTTGGTTTATGGGGCATCAAGTTTGTGAAGACAAAGAACTCAACGCTATGGTGCAACTTATCCTTAAACGAGTTAAAGTTTAATATAGTTGTTGAGCATACGCATAATAAATTTAATTTTATGCGAATGTTCTATACTGAACCTAACAGTTTTACTCTTGATATAATGGGTGAATGCCAGTTTTCGGCTAAAGGTAAAAGACAGTTAAGCGCGTCTAGTCGTATTGGTTTTTGGGGGTGTTGGTTGGTCTTTGAAGATAATTTACCAGCACAAGTTACCTGGCTGAAAAATAATTTTTTAAAAAACTGTCTCGCGCAACTGAATTTACCCAGCTACTTTATTTTAAAAACGAGTTTGTCTGCTAAACATTATTCAAGGTTATGCCGTGTTATCGTCAAGTTAAATAACCCAACTTAGGGTGATTAAACCTTTGATAACTCAGCATAACACTTATTATTAAGGACGTAGAATAGTTGGGGTTGCTACCTGACTTAATTCAGGATAATCAAGCGTGTAGTGCAAACCACGGCTTTCTTTACGTTCCATCGCACATCTAATAATTAATTCAGCTACTTGTACTAAGTTTCTTAATTCTAGTAAATTATTACTGACTCGAAAATTTTGATAGTAATCTTCTATTTCTCTTTGCAACAATTCAACACGGTGCAGCGCTCTTTCTAAACGTTTTGTTGTTCTGACAATACCGACATAGTCCCACATAAATAATCGCAGTTCATGCCAGTTATGTTGTATAACAACTTCTTCATCAGAATTTGTAACGCGACTTTCATCCCAAGCGGGTAACGCAACAATACTCTGTTGACGGTCAATTTTTTGTTCTATGTCTAATGCCGCTGCGCGAGCAAACACTAGGCATTCTAATAACGAATTACTCGCCATACGATTAGCGCCATGTAAACCGGTATAAGCGACTTCGCCAATAGCATACAAGCTCTCGATATCTGTTTTACCTTGCTTATTAATCATGACACCACCACAAGTGTAATGGGCAGCAGGTACAACGGGCATAGGTTGTTTGGTAATATCGATGCCTAAAGATTGAGTTTTTTCATAGATATTAGGGAAGTGTTGCTTAATAAAATCAGCAGGTTTGTGGCTGATATCTAAATACATACAATCAGCGCCGAGGCGTTTCATTTCAAAATCAATAGCGCGGGCAACAATATCTCGAGGTGCAAGTTCGGCGCGTTCATCGAAGCTTGGCATAAATCGACTGCCGTCAGGGCGACGTAAAATAGCCCCTTCGCCGCGTAATGCTTCCGTTAACAAAAAATTTCCTGCATCAGGATGGAATAAACATGTCGGATGAAATTGGTTAAACTCCATATTAGCGACACGGCATCCTGCTCGCCACGCCATTGCTATACCATCACCGCTGGCAACATCAGGATTTGAAGTATATTGGTAGACCTTACTTGCACCACCCGTCGCTAAAATGGTTTTACGGGCAAATATACGTTCAACGCATTCGCTATTTCGGTTCCAGATGTAGGCGCCAATGCAGCGCTTTTGCTGGTTATTGGTATCGTTTGGTTGTTCACAGACTAAATCAACAGCATTGTAGCGTTCAAAGATTCGAATACGGGGATGATTTTTAACTTGGTCGACTAACGTGGTCTGAATGGCTTGACCTGTGGCGTCAGCAGAATGAAGAATTCTGCGATGGCTATGACCACCTTCACGGGTTAGATGGTAACGTAACTCACCTTTTTCATCTTCTTCTTGATCAAAGTCAACACCTTGGCCAATTAGCCATTCCAAACATGCTCGCGCATTTTCAGCGGTAAATTGCACTATTTCTTGGTCACACAAGCCTGCACCAGCAATTAAAGTGTCATTTACATGAGCAGCAACACTGTCATTCTCATCAAAAACAGCAGCGACACCTCCTTGGGCGTAAAAGGTTGAACCTTCATTAACCAAGGATTTGCTGAGTACAACGATATCGGCATTATTTGCTAAATGTAAAGCAAGCGTTAAACCCGCGGCACCGCTACCAATAATTAATACGTCACAGTTGTGTTGTTTGTTCATAAAGTTATGATTTTAATGTATTCTACATATAGCAGGAATCTTAACGGTTATTCACCTGTGGTAACAGATAAAATGGGCTGTATTTAGAAATAAACACGAAATTTGGATAGTTTTATGACTTATTTTAATTTTTTTCGAACTTTTTCAAATTAGTGTAGTCCTACTTGATGTGTTTACCATGAGCCAAATGTTGAACCGGATTTTAGAAGTAAGTAATAATTAGGAGTATTGGCTCAGATGAGCGAAATAAACGTTGACCAAAAATTGGTTGAACGAGTACAACGCGGAGATAAAAATGCTTTTAACCTTCTGGTGACAAAGTATCAGCATAAAGTAGCAAATTTAGTGTCGCGTTATGTAAAAAATCACAGTGATGTACCCGATATAGTTCAAGAAGCATTTATTAAGGCATACAGAGCTTTACCTAATTTTAGAGGGGATAGTGCTTTTTATACTTGGCTTTATCGTATAGCCGTTAATTGCGCAAAGAACCATATGGTGGCGAGTAATCGAAAACCACCGGGCTCTGATATAGAAGTAGAAGATGCTGAAATTTATGATTCAGGTGAAGCTTTGCGAGAAAATGCTTCTCCTGAAAAGTTATTATTAACCAATGAAATCAAAAAAGTTATTTTTGATACCATTGAACAACTACCCAATGATTTGCGAACGGCAATTAACCTTCGAGAGTTAGAAGGGTTAAGTTACGAAGAAATAGCACATATTATGGATTGTCCTGTTGGGACTGTCCGTTCGAGAATATTTAGAGCTCGAGACGCGGTAGATAAAAAAATTAGGCCATTATTACAAAGCTAGCTATTAAGAGTAGATTTTTGGTATAGAAGATAAAATTAATTTAATTCACACGAATGTAAGTGTTAATTTTTAAGGTGTATATATGAGTGAAGGTAAGTTTGAAACAGTGTCATCTTGTGTTGATAATTTTCAACATAATGATAAAACGTTTGATGATATTATCAACGATGAACATTTGTCGACTACTTGGGATCGTTATCATTTAATTGGAGATGTTTTACGTAATGACACCCCCGATGTTTTACAACTTGATTTATCTGCTGAAATAGCAAAAGCGATTGCCGCTGAGCCGACCGTTTTGGCACCGAAAACGACTAATGTTTTCATGCTTAAGTTAAAAAATAAAGTGGTCGAGTTTGCTAAACCCTTTGGCCAATTAGCGATTGCTGCTTCAGCCGCAGGTTTAATGGTTTTAGGTGTACAAAGTAATGTTGCACAAAATAATGAAACTATTTTACCTAGCCAAATAGTAAAAACTATTCCTATGGCAGGTTTCGCTGAACCGGTAAGCTTGAACTTTCAAGAACCAGACAGAGCTTCACAAAAGCAAGCTTTTATTGATCAACAACGTCGTTTTCATGCTTTGCTGTCTGATCACCAACAACAAATTAAATTAGGTTCACTGACGGTTGATACCACAAATACAGACAATGAAAGTGAAACAACTAGTATTGACAACAAAAAGGCAAATAAAAGTAATTAATGAAATTCTTAAGTTATGTTTTACTGCTGTTAAGCATCAGCTTTTCCGCGGTTGGTGAAGAAAGTGAGTCAGCAAAAGTTTGGCTCGAACGTTTATCTAGCGCATTAAATAAACTTAATTTTAGTACGTCTTTTGTTGTTGTAAAAAATAATCAAGCTCAGCCATATCACTGGTTTCATGGTGTCGATGAAAGTGGTAAAGAACTTGAGATACTTTCTTTACTCAATGGACCGCGTCGCGATATTTTACGCAAAGGCAACGTAGTTAGCTATATCGAACCTGAACTGCCTCCTTATTCAGTAACTTCTCAACAAATTAGTGGTCCTATTCCTGCTATTTTAGCGGGCGATATTTCTCGATTAGAAAATATTTATGATTTTATTTCTGTTGGCCGAAGTCGTGTATTAGGCCGACCTGCACAATTGATCAGAATAGAAGCAAAAAATACCCACCGTTATGCCTATTGGCTTTGGTTAGACCAACAATCAAGTATGCTATTAAAGTTGTCTATTGTGACGAAACAAGGCCAACAATTAGAGCAGATTCAGTTTACGCATCTTGAGATCACAGAAAAACCTTCAGAAAGTGTCTTACAGTTAAATGAGACTGAACTTCCTGTGCTAGTTGATATTCCTGAAGAATACCAACAGCAAGAACTGCAATGGGATGTTAACTGGTTGCCAGAGGGCTTTACGCAAATTAACGCTAATCGACATAAAATATCACTAACAAAACAACCAGTTGAATTTATGCTGTTGAGTGATGGCTTAGTCGATATTTCAATTTATGTTAATGGTAGTCAAGAAAAACAACGCAATGCGGACTTTGTTATGGATGGAGCTACTTTGGTGTTAAACCAAGTGAGTGATGGTATTGAAGTGAGCATTGTCGGAAAAATACCGTTTAAAACAGCGAAAGCTATTGCCGACGCTATCACGATAAAGCCACCTCAAAAACCATGATTGAAGAAAACGCTACTGTTGTTGCCATAGAATTAACGGCGGATAAAAATGCCGGTCTAACCGCTATGCATAAAGTGACCGTGGAAAGCCAAATCAAATCAAGCTGCAGTGGCTGTAAACAGGTTGATAACTGTGGTAGTGGTCAAGTGGCTAAAGCTTTTCCACAAGCCAAACTTAGCTTAGAATTAGAAACTGAATTAGCGGTAAAAGTTGGTGACACTGTGGTCTTGGGTTTATCAGACAAGCATTTACTATTAACCGCTTGGCAAGTTTATCTATGGCCATTGTTAGGGCTAGTCATCGCGTCAGTATTTGGCCAATGGTTGGTTGAAAATAGCATATTTAGCCACGAGTTATTTGCGATAGCGTTAGGTGTATTGGGCGGATACATAGGTTTTTCGCTCGCGAGGCACCAACAAAAACGTGGTAAATATTGTAATTTGTTAATCCCAAAAATTCTCCGTATACATAACTCGATGATCAATATTGTCGAAATTACTGATTAAAATTTTTGCGACTGATTCTGTGTCCAGTACAAGTCTTTAAAGTAGACGCTTCTGCGTAATAGATATTAGCCATTAAAGAACTATTATTTGCTACTAATGCCTAGTAATTTACCTATTTTAGACTTGCTTAAACCTCTATCTCGAAGTAGAACGGCTATATACACAAGTTAACACAACATAAAGATAGCCCCAGCGCGCTAAATTCGCTAAAATCTCACCCTATTGAATTAACCACAGCATTATTTGAACTTCCATTTATGAAAAATATACGTAACTTTTCAATTATCGCCCATATCGATCATGGTAAATCTACACTTTCTGATCGCTTGATCCAACATTGTGGTGGCTTACAAGAACGTGAAATGGAAGCACAAGTCCTAGATTCTATGGACATTGAGCGCGAGCGCGGCATCACGATCAAAGCGCAAAGTGTTACGCTTGATTACCTAGCCAAAGATGGTGAGACGTATCAGCTTAACTTTATCGATACGCCAGGTCATGTTGATTTTTCTTATGAAGTTTCGCGTTCACTTGCTTCTTGTGAAGGTGCCTTGCTTGTTGTGGATGC
This sequence comes from Colwellia sp. BRX10-9, assembly GCF_014077405.1. Classification (NCBI taxonomy): domain Bacteria; kingdom Pseudomonadati; phylum Pseudomonadota; class Gammaproteobacteria; order Alteromonadales; family Colwelliaceae; genus Colwellia; species Colwellia sp. BRX10-9. Next base: position 154,729 of record NZ_JACGVV010000006.1, read on the forward strand.
CGGACAAGGGGTTGAAGCACAAACCGTTGCCAACTGTTATACCGCCCTTGAAATGGATCTAGAAGTTATCCCAATTTTAAATAAAATTGATTTACCTCAAGCGGATCCAGATCGCGTCAGCGAAGAAATTGAAGATATCATTGGTATTGATGCGACAGGCGCAGTGCAGTGTTCTGCAAAAACTGGCTTAGGTATCGAAGATGTTTTAGAAACTATCGTTGCCAATATCCCGGCACCAACTGGCGATCCTTCGGGTAACTTACAAGCCTTGATCATTGATTCTTGGTTTGATAATTACCAAGGCGTTGTTTCATTAGTGCGTGTGATGAATGGCGAAGTGAAAAAAGGCGATAAAATGGTGGTCATGTCGACAGGACAAGTTCACCAAATTGATAAAGTCGGAATATTCACACCAAAACAAAAAGAAACGGGTATTTTAAGAACCGGTGAAGTTGGTTTTATTATTGCTGGTATTAAAGAAATACATGGCGCGCCAGTGGGCGACACTATTACCATTCATAAAAAAGAAGCTGCAAAAGCGCTTGCCGGTTTCAAAAAAGTTCAACCGCAAGTTTATGCTGGGATTTTCCCAATAAGTTCTGATGACTACGAAAATTTCCGTGATGCGTTGAACAAATTAAGCTTAAACGATGCTTCTTTGTTTTTTGAGCCAGAAAACTCATCTGCGCTTGGCTTTGGCTTTCGTATTGGTTTCCTTGGTATGTTGCATATGGAGATTGTTCAAGAGCGTTTAGCACGTGAATATGACCTTGACCTTATTACAACAGCTCCTACGGTTAACTATGAAATTGCTTGTACCAACGGTGACGTTATATCTATTGATAACCCTGGCGATTTACCGGCTATCAACAGTATTGACGAAATTCGTGAACCTATCGTTGAAGCCAATATCTTAGTACCCCAAGAACACTTAGGTAATGTTATTACTTTATGTATTGAAAAACGTGGTGTGCAAAAAGATATTATTTATCACGGAAAACAAGTAGCGGTAAGATATGAGCTACCTATGGCTGAAGTGGTCATGGACTTTTTTGATAAGTTAAAGTCAACGAGTCGTGGTTATGCTTCACTAGATTATAACTTTATCCGCTTCGAAGCTGCCGACATGGTGCGCGTTGATGTGATGATTAATGGCGATCGCGTTGATGCTTTAGCAATGATCACCCACAGAGGTAACTCGGTTGCACGTGGCCGTATGCTCGTCGATAAATTAAAAGAACTTATTCATCGTCAAATGTTTGATATTGCGATTCAAGCGGCGATTGGTAATAACGTTATTGCCCGTACTACCGTTAAACAACTACGAAAAAATGTTACGGCAAAATGTTATGGTGGTGATATTTCTCGTAAGAAAAAACTACTGCAAAAACAAAAAGATGGTAAAAAACGTATGAAGCAAGTTGGTAACGTTGAAGTACCGCAAGAAGCGTTTTTAGCTGTACTTAAATTAGAAAGTTAGTAGGGAAGTTATGGCTGTTTATTTTTCAATATTTCTCGTTATTATTACTAGTATCACTGGCATTGTTTGGTTAGCTGATAAGTTTTATTTAGCGCCGCAACGTAAATTAAAATTAGCTGACGCTCAAGCCCAATGTCAAGAAGTATTGCCAGCTGAGGTTATCGCTAAATTAGCAGAGCCTTCAGCAATTGTTGATACGTCGGTACAAATATTTCCGGTTATCGCTTTTGTTTTGATTTTACGTTCTTTTTTATGGGAACCGTTTCAAATACCTTCGGGCTCTATGATGCCGACATTACTTGATGGAGATTTTATTTTAGTCAATAAATTTGTTTATGGATTACGCGATCCAGTTGCACGTAATAAATTTATTGAGATCGGGCTACCAGAACGTGGCGATGTGGTGGTATTTAAATATCCACAAGACCCAAAGATTGATTATATTAAGCGTGTTATTGGTTTGCCTGGCGATAGAATTATTTATCGTAACAAATCCATATATATCAAGCCTGCTTGTCAAGAAAGTGACGTTAAATGTCCAGACTTTGAGCAAGTAATCAACACCTTTAAAAAAGAAGATGAGTCACCTGACGGTTCATATGGCCTGAGTCGTTACACAGCTGATATGCCAAACAAGACACATGATATTTTAATGGATAATCAAATACTGCCACGCACGCAGCATTTTTATCAACAGAAAAATACCCAACGCGATGAGTTCTTTGTACCTGAAGGTCATTATTATGTGATGGGTGATAACCGTGACAATAGTCTTGATGGACGCTTTTGGGGATTCGTACCCGAAGAAAATCTTGTTGGCGAAGCCGTAGCAATTTGGATGAGTTTTGATTTTGATCGTGACGAAGATAGTTTTTTACCAAAGTGGATACCGACTAATGTCAGGTTTTCACGTTTGGGTGGAATAAACTAATCGTGAAAAGCTCAGCAGTCGCACTAACTAGACTCAGTAAAAAGTTAGGATACACCTTTAATGATAATGACTTATTGCTTCAAGCATTAACACACCGAAGTGCTAAAGGAACTCATAACGAACGTTTAGAATTTCTTGGCGACTCCATTCTTGGTTTTGTCATTGCTGAAGTACTTTATCAGCAATTTCCTTCTCATGACGAAGGAGATTTAACACGCATGCGTTCGAGCCTTGTGCGAGGTGTTACCTTAGCTGAAATTGGCCGAGGCTTTAATTTAGGCGATTACTTAATTTTAGGCCCAGGTGAATTAAAAAGTGGGGGACATCGTCGAGATTCAATTTTAGAAGATGCCGTTGAAGCGATTATCGGTGCTGTTTATTTAGATTCAGATAACGACACGACTAAAGCATTAGTGCTTAGCTGGTTTGCTGAACGACTAGACATTATTAAACCCGGTAACGAACAAAAAGATCCTAAAACACGTTTACAAGAATATTTACAAGCACGTAAAATTGCTTTACCACTTTATGAAGTCATTCACACCAGTGGTCAGTCTCATAATCAACAGTTTACTGTGCGATGTACAACCAAGGTGATAAACACCGAAGTGGTCACTAAAGGCACTAGCCGTCGTAAAGCCGAACAAGCCGCAGCGCAACAAGTACTCGCGCTCATTTTTGATAAAAAATAACTCAGCGAAATATTATCATGACAAGTGAAAATAAACATTGTGGCTTAATTGCTATTGTCGGTCGTCCTAATGTTGGTAAATCAACATTGCTTAACAGCTTGTTAGGTCAAAAAATTAGTATCACCTCACGCAAGCCACAAACGACACGCCATCGTATTTTAGGAATTTTAACAGAAGAAAATAAACAAGCGGTATTAGTTGATACTCCTGGTTTGCATTCTGATGAGAAACGCGCGATTAATCGCTTAATGAATCGTGCTGCAAGTAGCTCAATAGCAGAAGTCGAATTAGTGGTTTTCTTGGTTGAAGGAACACATTGGACAACTGATGACGAACTTGTGCTTAGCAAGATAAAAAAATCTGGCGCACGTTGTATCTTAGTGATTAATAAAATCGATAATGTCCAAGATAAGGAATCATTATTACCTCACTTGCAGAAATTAGGCGAGAAGCACAACTTTAGTGATATCGTACCTATCTCTGCAGCGAAAGGCGATAACGTTGATACCATTCGTCAACTTTGTCTTAGTTCACTGCCTGAAGGTGATTTCTGGTTCCCAGATGATTATGTTACTGACCGTTCAAGTCGTTTTATGGCTTCTGAAATTATTCGTGAAAAACTTATTCGTTTCACCGGTGATGAATTGCCTTATTCAACAACGGTTGAAGTTGAACAATTTAAAATGGACGAAAAGGGTATCATCCATATTAATGCGCTAATTTTAGTTGAACGAAAAAGTCAAAAGCGTATGGTTATAGGTAATGGTGGAGAGCGACTTAAAACAATTGGTCAAGAAGCTCGTCGTGATATGGAAGCGCTTTTTGAACAGAAAGTGTTTCTTGAAACTTGGGTGAAAGTGAAATCTGGCTGGGCTGATGATGAACGTGCACTGCGTAGTTTAGGCTATGGGGATGAATATTCAGGTTAGACTTCGAACCGTCTACTGGACTAAAAATAATGGAAGAATTTGAGCAAAGTGCTTTTTTATTGCATTCACGACCCTATCGTGAAAATCAAATATTGCTTGAATTCTTAACCGCTCAACAAGGAAAAGTGTCTGCTATTTCTTATTTAGGTAAGTCCTTAAAATCTAATAAAAAAGCTTTATTACAACCTTTCTCGCCACTAAAAATTGTTTTGAAAGGTCAAGGCAGCCTCAAGTATTTACAACGTGTCGAACCCGAAAGAAAATCCTACCAGCTCAGTGGTAATTACCTCTACAGTGGCTTTTACCTTAATGAGTTACAAGTGCGTCTACTGGGTGAACATATCCCTTATGACGAACTTTTTTGTCAATATCAACAAAGCATTGAACAATTATCGGAACAACGTTCAATTGAATTTATATTGAGAAATTTTGAAAATAGATTACTAGAAGAATTAGGGTTAACTATTGATTATTCGCCGATATTTTCAGAAAATAATAATCGTTATCATTATTTCCCTGAACAAGGTTTTGTCCCGATAATAAGCAAGCAGGTACAGACTGGTTATAATGCTGAGCATTTAAAAGCGATAGCCGAAGAAGATTTATCATCTAAAGACGTAATGCAAACGTATAAAGTGCTGATGCGGCAAATTATTAATCATTTACTTGATGGTAAACCACTAAATAGCCGGAAATTATTTACAAAAAATTCATAAATTTAAGAGATATAAAAATGAGCGAACTATTATTAGGCGTTAATGTTGACCATATTGCTACCTTACGAGAAGCAAGGGGCACAAATTATCCTGATCCAGTCTATGCTGCATCAGTAGCAGAGCACGCTGGAGCCGATGGCATTACCGTCCATTTACGTGAAGACCGCCGTCATATTCAAGACCGTGATATCTATGTACTAAAGCAAACATTGCATACCCGAATGAATTTTGAAATGGCGGTTACTGATGAAATGTTGGCCATAGCCTGTGAGGTTAAACCGGTATTTTGTTGTCTAGTCCCTGAAAAACGTGAAGAATTGACGACTGAAGGCGGCTTAGACGTTGTTGGTAATTTTGATAAAATTAGCCGTGCAGTTTCACAACTAACTGCAGCAGGTATAGAAACAAGTTTATTTATTGATGCTGATAAAAGCCAAATTGATGCTGCTATTGCAAGTAAAGCTCCTTATATTGAAATTCATACCGGCCATTATGCTGATGCAAAAAATGAACAAGATCAAAAAATTGAATTGATCCGTTTAATTGAAGGCATTAAATATGCGCATGCCAATGGTTTGAAAGTTAATGCTGGGCACGGCTTAAATTACTTTAATGTTAAACCTATTGCGGCAATTGAAGAGATAATCGAACTCAACATTGGTCATGCTATTATTGCTCGAGCGGTGATTGACGGATTAGACAAGGCTATTCGCGATATGAAACAGCTAATGAGAGAAGCGCGTAGTTAACTTTTAGAGCACAGCGCTTAGAAACTACCCGGCAGAGCTAATAAAGTTCTGCCTTATTTAACGAAGTGAAGCTAAATTAAATGTTAAGACAACATTTATCTAGCGCTTAAAAAAGTGATTCATTATGTCTGTAGTTGGCATCGGTACTGATATTATTGAAATAAGCCGTATAGAAAAAATGGCGATTAAGGTGCGAGACCGATTAGCGCTTCGTGTGTTAACGCCAATAGAATATGAAAAATACCAATCGTTAAAAACCCCTGCATTATATTTAGCCAAGCGCTGGGCAGGAAAAGAAGCCGCATCTAAAGCGCTTGGTACCGGCATAGCCAACGGGGTTTCATTTCAAAATTTTGAAATAAAATCATTAGCTTCTGGTCAGCCACAACTACTACTAAGTGGTCGTGCAGCAGAGTTAGCAACTGAATTAGGGGCTGAAAACTGGCACATTTCGCTCTCTGACGAAGCATTATATGCTACCGCGTTCGTGGTACTTTCTCGCTAGTTAACGCAATAATAAAATCTTTGTTGGTAAAATCTGTTCTATACTTACGTTAGGCACCGCTGTTTATCTGGGCTATATTGATACAATGACGTTAGTATTTATTTAACGGGTGGGTAAGTTATGCAACAACAAAAGCAACCTTTCAATGAGAGAAGGCACGAATCTCCTGAGCATTCAGTTTGGTGGGAGAAACTGACACTCGCTCAAAAATTTTCAGCAGGTAGTCTTGGTAAGTTTGGCTATGAATTGCTTTTTATACGTAATAATAATGGACGTAGCATTGCTGTATTATCAAATAATAGTGGTACTGTTATCATTACCGAAGATGGTGAAATTGACGGTTCACCCGATATCACTATTCGTTAACGTATCTATTTAAAGACTCCTAGTCCGCTAATAGCAATTTATTTTGCTTTTTTTTAACTTGAAAATGACAGCGTTGTCATTATTGGGTTTCAATGTTAATCTTATTAGTAGACAATTATCTTTTTTCATTTTAATGGAAATTTAATAAGGCGTATTCGACTTTAGTTGAGTAGTCGCACTAATTAACTTCCTATATGATGTTATCACTGTTTTAAAAATAACCTCAAAATCTATTAGTGCTTAGATGAATATCAATAGCATTTAAGCAATAATCAACTTGATATAATATCAAGTCAGCAATGAAGGACTCAACATGAAAGAATTGAAAAGCTGTTATCCAGTTTTAGAACAAGCTAAAGCACACACTCATATTGATAGTGCAACATACGATGCGATGTACAAGCAATCGATTGAACAACCTGATGTATTTTGGGCTGAGCAAGCTGAAAAATTTCTTGATTGGTATAAACCTTGGGACAGTGTCAGTGATGTTGACTTGAAAACGGCTGATATTAAATGGTTTTCTGGTGGTAAATTAAATGTAAGTTATAACTGTATTGATCGTCACTTAGCTACTAAAGCCAATGATACAGCTATCATTTGGGAAGGCGATGATCCCAGCGACGACAAAAAAATTACTTATCAAGAATTACATGATCATGTTTGTCGTTTAGCGAACTTATTAAAAGCACGTGGTGTTAAAAAAGGTGATCGTGTTTGTATCTATATGCCGATGATCCCTGAAGTGGGTTATGCCATGTTAGCCTGTGCTCGAATTGGCGCGGTACATTCTGTTGTTTTTGGTGGTTTCTCAACTGAAGCTATACGCTCACGAGTTGCTGATGCTGATTGCCAAGTTGTTATCACTTCTGATGAAAGCTTACGTGGCGGTCGTGTTATTCCACTGAAAGTGAACGTTGATGAAGCTGTTGCCGAATGCCCCAATGTACATACGGTTATTGTTGTTGCTCGCACCGGTGGTGATGTCGCATGGAATGACAAAATAGACATCAGTTATGAAGAAGAAGTTGCCAAGCAATCAGCCGTTTGTGAACCAGAGGTCATGGATGCAGAAGATCCATTGTTCATTCTCTATACATCAGGTTCAACAGGCACACCAAAAGGTGTTTTACATACCTGTGGTGGTTATTCGCTCTATGCCGCGATGACTCATAAATATGTTTTTGACTATAAAGATGGCGAAATTTATTGGTGTACAGCAGATGCAGGTTGGATCACCGGTCACTCTTATATTTTCTATGGCCCGTTAGCTAACGGTGCAACTACACTAGTATTTGAAGGGGTACCTACTTACCCGGATGCTGGACGTTTCTGGCAAATATGTGAAAAACATAAAGTTAATATTTTTTATACTGCACCTACTGCGATAAGAGCCTTGATGAGTATTGGCGACGATTTAGTCCATCAATCAGATCTTTCATCGTTGCGTTTACTCGGTACGGTTGGCGAACCTATTAACCCTGAAGCTTGGCATTGGTATTATGAAGTGGTTGGTAAGTCTAACTGTCCTATTGTCGATACTTGGTGGCAAACAGAAACGGGGGGTATTTTAATTACTTCATTACCCGGTGCTGTTGATATGAAACCAGGTGCAGCAGGTAAACCCTTTTTTGGTGTTCAGCCAGCATTGTTTGATAAAGAAGGTAATACACTTGCAGGTGCTGACCAAGGTTTGCTAATGATAACGGGTAGTTGGCCTGGGCAGTTACGTACAGTTTATGGCGATCATGATCGTTTTTATCAAACCTATTTAAGCCAATACCCTGGTAATTATTTTACTGGAGATGGTGCACGTCGTGATGAAGACGGATTTTATTGGATCACTGGGCGTGTTGATGATGTCCTTAATGTTTCGGGCCATCGTTTAGGTACTGCTGAGATCGAAAGTGCTTTAGTGCTTCATCCTGCTGTAGCTGAAGCTGCTGTTGTTGGTTATCCACATGAAATTAAAGGCCAAGGTGTTTATGCTTATGTGACTTTAATGGCTAGTGCCAGTGAATCACCAGAGTTACTGAAAGAATTAACTGAGTTTGTTGCTAAGGAGTTAGGCCGTTTTGCAAAACCTGATTATATTCAGTATGCACCTGGCTTGCCAAAAACACGTTCTGGTAAAATAATGCGTCGCATCTTACGTAAAATTGCTGAAAACGATATTGATACCTTAGGGGATACATCGACCTTGGCAGATCCTAGCGTTGTAGAAAACTTAATAAGTAATCGAATTGTTCACGCTAGTTAGTCACTAACAAGCACTTAATTAAAAGCGCCTTAGGGCGCTTTTAATGTTTTTATTGGCGGGAAAATGGCTTGAATACGTGCACTGATCTCGTCAATAGAACATGCTGCAAAAGGCCATGCTCGACTCACCCTTGGACGCTTCGCTCTGCATTCTAAATAGCCACAGTTGTGAACAGTTACCTTCTTTGCCGTCTCGGTAAATGCTCCTACGTTACTCTACTTCCTATGTCCATTTAGTCACGACACCACGTTATACCGTTCACCCTGAACATAACCTAGAATAAAAACACTAAAACTACTGTACCTTCAAAAAAAACCCCTGTAAGATATTGTGTACAAACAGAGTAAATAATTCTTTACGATATAGCGATTAGCGGAACTATTATGAAAAACCAACAACATCGATATTATTACTAGCCCTTCTTTTGCTAAGTCATACTTAGTTCTTTTGTTCTATATTTACTTTAATAAACAATCTTGCGATAAATGGAAAATACAATGTCTAACTCATTACCGAACGTTCAACCTAGTAAAGGTCCTCACATAAAAACCCTTAACGATATTCATGTCAATTCAGAAGATGTATTAATAACGCCTGATCAATTAAGAGATGAACTCCCCTTGTCAGAAAGTGGACGTAATTTCGTTAAAGCTGCCCGCAAGGTGATCGCTGACATTATTCATAAAAAAGATCATCGCTTACTCGTTATTTCAGGTCCTTGTTCTGTGCATGATCTCGAGGCCGCTAAAGAATATGCCCAAAAGTTAAAAGCCTTACATGATGAGCATCAAGACAGTCTTTATATTGTTATGCGTGTTTACTTTGAAAAGCCTCGCACCACCGTTGGATGGAAAGGTTTAATAAACGATCCTCATATGGATGGTACCTTTGATGTTGAAACCGGTTTGCGTAAAGCTCGAGAATTATTGATTTACTTAACTGATTTAGGTTTGCCATTAGCCACCGAAGCGCTTGACCCCATTAGCCCACAATACTTGGCTGAACTTTTTAGCTGGTCGGCGATTGGTGCCAGAACAACTGAGTCGCAAACACATAGAGAAATGGCGTCAGGTCTTTCTATGCCTATTGGTTTTAAAAATGGCACCAATGGTAGTCTAGATGTAGCTATTAATGCTTTGCAGTCAGCAGCGTCTTCACATCGCTTTATGGGGATAAACCGTCAAGGACAAGTATCATTGATTAAAACCTCTGGAAACCCTGATGGTCATGTTATTTTACGTGGTGGTAAGAAACCTAATTACGATGCTGCTAATGTTGCGTTATGTGAGAAAGAATTGAGTGTACAAGGTTTAGAGCCTGGTATTGTTATCGATTGTTCGCACGGTAATTCAAATAAAGATTACCGTCGCCAGCCATTGGTGGCAGAAAATGTATTTGACCAAATAATTGAAGGTAATAAATCAATTATTGGTATAATGTTAGAAAGTCATATAAATGCAGGTAACCAAAGCACTAATGGCCCGAAAGAGTCATTAAAGTATGGTGTTTCAGTCACTGATGCGTGTATTGATTTTAATGATACGGCACTTTTATTAGCAAATGCGACCGATAAACTTAATGATGTTTTAAAGAAGCGTTTATCTTAAATCAGTATGAAGGCGAGTACGCGAAACGTAAATGAGTAAATTAATGGATAAGAAAAGTATTGCTCCTCAGTTAACTGCATTGAGAAATGAGATTGATGAGATAGATACTCAATTAGTCGAGCTATTAGCCAAGCGCCGCAGAGTTACCACTAAAGTGGGAGAGCTAAAAAGCCGAGTTGGTATGCCCATTTATGCGCCTGACCGAGAAGCTCAATTACTGACTATGCGACGTCAACAGGCGATGGAGGCAGGCGTGTCTCCAGAATTAATTGAAGATATTTTAAGACGGCTAATGAGTGACTCTTACATCAGTCAAGATGCGAGTGGCTATCAATGTGTCAATACAGAGAGTGGTAAAATAGTTGTTATCGGTGGTAACGGACAGTTAGGTAAAGTGTTTGTTGATTTATTTGAGCGCTCTGGTTACCAGGTAGCCGTTCTTGAACAAGATGACTGGCCAAATAGTGACAATATCCTTGCCCAAGCCGGTGTCGTTATTGTTGCTGTACCTATTCGCTTAACATCAATGATCATTCAAAAGCTTTCTTGTTTACCCAAAACATGTATTTTAGCTGATGTGACTAGCGTAAAAGAAATGCCACTTTATGAAATGATGAAAGTTCATCAAGGACCGGTTGTTGGTTTACACCCAATGTTTGGACCTGATGTGTCAGGGTTAATCAAACAAACAATTATTACTTGCGAAGGGCGTTTACCCGAGCAATATAATTGGTTGCTGAAACAATTTCAGGTTTGGGGAGCAAAGATTTATCCCGTCGATGCGTCGGCGCACGATCAAGCAATGTCTATGGTACAAGTTATGAGACATTTTTCAACAATAGCCTACGGTTATCACTTAATGACTGAAGGGGCTGACATTTCTCAACTTGTTGAAATGAGTTCGCCTATTTATCGTTTAGAGTTAATTATGGTTGGTCGTTTATTTGCTCAAGATCCTGTGCTTTATACTGATATCATTTTTTCAAATCAAGATAATGTCGCGATGATGAAACGTTTCGCTTATCGGTTTCTAGAGTTGTTAGAAGATGTTGAAATGGGTGATAAAGATGCTTTTGTTACCATGTTTAGCCAAGTCTCCGATTGGTTTGGTGATTATGCTGATATCTTTTTACAAGAAAGCAAAGTCATGTTATTAAAAGCTAACGAATTAAAAAAACATTAAACATTACCGTGCTACTAAAAAATTGCTAAACAGCTAGGTTGCAGTCGCACGGATATAACATAAGCAGAGTCGCAATGATAAAAGTCCTACTCACAGTATTCACTATAGCTTTTTGCCATCTATTGTCATTATCAGTTCACGCGGAGGATAATAATGGCTTTGCCTTAGGTGTGATCAGTGAAGCTAGATTGTTGAGTGACTTTAGTGCTTTTAATAAAAACTTCAATGAGTCTTTAATTACTGAGCAAGAAAAAGAAATTGTTGCGCAGTGGCCTGAATCGTTAAAAATAGACATTTATTTTGCGACTTGGTGTCATGACAGTGAACGTGAAGTGCCTAAACTACTTAAATTACTGCAAGGCAATAAGCAAATTAGTGCCACACTTATTGCACTCGATTACCAAAAAGAAGACCCACAGCAATTAGCCAAAGAAAATAATGTCAAATACACGCCAACTATCGTTGTTTATCGAGATGAAAGTAAAACCGAAGAGCTGGGGCGAATTATTGAAAGGCCCAATACTAGTTTAGTTGCCGATATTAATCAGCTGTTACTTGATTAGCCTTTGAATATTCATAGCCTTTCAGGTCCTGCTATCAGCTTTAACCTGGTCACCTTTACCGAAGCGCTAACGCCTATATTTAACCTTAAGTAAGTCATTGAGCCAATAACCCTAGCGGTGTCACTTTTTTTTAAAGCTAAATAATCATCAAATAATTATTAGTGCTCAATGTTAGGCTTTTTATTAAAAACTTCTGGTGCTTGATTAATGACATTATCAATGTGTTCAAAGAATTCAAAAAATTCAGGTTCTAAGTCATCGATAGTGACACCACTTTTCAGTTCTGTTTCTATCTGATGAACAACACGTCCTAGGCTGGGTACACCCGAGTAACAGCAAGCACCGTTAAGCTTATGAATAAGTACTTTTAATTGCTCAACATCTTGCGAGGTCAATGCTTCAGAAATATTCAGTTTTGTTTCAGGCAGGCTTTGCACTAAACCTTTAAACATCTCTTTGGCAAGTTCTTCTTTATTGCCTGCTCGTTTTAATGCTAAAGGCCAGTCAATTACTTGATGGTTTCGTCGGTGCATAATCGTTGCGTTGTTAGTATCAAAAGCTTGTTGATTTAAATCTGTGTTATCGATATTTTTATTTTTCATTGTTTTAATATTTTGTGGCTGTGTTAAATCACAATATTCATAAATACAGTGACGTAACATAGCTTCGTCAATAGGCTTAGTCATATAAGAGTCAAAGCCCAGTTTCAACAGTTTATCTTTTTCTTCTTTAAGGGCATGGGCGGTTACTGCGATCACGGGAGTATTGTCATTAAAAGTGATTGCTTTAATGCTTTTTAGCGCGGAGATGCCATCCATTATCGGCATTTGAATATCCATGAATATCATTGCAAATTTTTCATGTTTACAAATATCTACCGCTTCTTGGCCATTGACGACAGTAGTAACCTCATTGACTTGTTCGAGTAAAAGTTCATTAATAAGCTTTAAATTGGCTTCATTATCGTCAACCGCCAAAATTTTAACTGGAATTTTATTATCTTCTGACGTTGATCTCACGATATCTAGCAGGTGATTTCTCGGTAACAGTACCTTATTTAATCGCTCTGGCGTAATGGGTTTACTTAAACAGCTTTTCGCTCCACAAGCGATCAATGCTTCCTGTAAATTTGGCGAGTTACTGTTAATCGCTAAATGAATTTGAGTCACGTTTTTTGAGAGTGTGACGATAAGCTCTTTTAGCTCAACTAATGCTGTCGGCGTTATATCATGACTTATTAGAGCAAAATCAAAATGTACCTTTTCATTCAATAAATCGTTAACTTGTACTAAGTTTTGGACCGGATGAACAGCCAAGTTCCAATCGGTAAGAATTTCGCTGGTCGCAATACGGCTATGCGTATGAGGTTCAAAATAAAGAACACTTTTACCTGCTAACTCATGATTATCAAAAATATTATCAATAGAGATAGGATTTACTTCACAACGAAAAGTAAACCAAAATGTTGAACCTTGACCTTGCTCGGTAGAAAAACCCATATTGCCGTTCATTTCAGTGACTAAGCGTTGAGAAATAACTAAGCCTAATCCTGTGCCACCATAAAGTCGCGTAACACTTTTATCAGCTTGACCAAAAGCCTCAAAAATAGTTTTCTGTTGCTCATGGTTCATACCAATACCAGTATCTTTAATTGTTACTTTTAAAACCGCAATATTATTTTCAATGCGTTCGCTGTCGACATCAATATCAACAGAACCTTTGTCAGTGAATTTCATGGCGTTGCTGGTCAGGTTGATCAATACCTGCTTAATTCGCATAGCATCACCAATGAGAGCATCAGGTAATTGCGGATTAACACGTAAAGATAACTCAATATTTTTCTTATGAGATGTTGGCGCAAGCAATGTTAATGTTTCCTCGACCGCTGCTCGCATCGAGAAAGGAATGTTTTCGATAACCATTTTTCCAGCGTCTAATTTCGAAAAATCTAAAATATCATTAATAATGGCTAACAAGTTAGCTGAGGATCGCTCTATGGTTTGTAAATAATCGCGCTGGGTAATAGTCAGCGGTGTCTTTAATACCTGGCGAGTAAAACCAATAACACCATTAAGTGGTGTGCGCAGTTCGTGACTCATATTGGCTAAAAATTCTGATTTAACTTTATTCGCTTCTTGTGCTTTTCGTTTAGCGATATCAAGTTCAACGTTTTGTATTTCAAATTGCTCTAAACTTTCTCGTAAATCGGTCGTGGCTTGATCTATGCTGCCTTGCATTTCTTCTTGGTAATCACCTAATGATTGTGCCATCGCATTGACACCGTTTTTCAAAAAGTTTAATTCACCAATTAATTGTCCTGTGACTCGACTCTCTAGTTTTCCTTCTCTAATACGATCAACGGCAAGTACCATAGCGTCTATTGGACGCGTAAAGTTTTTAATCAATCGATAAGAGAAAAATGCACTAAAAACACTGCCAAGCAAGACAATAAGAAAAGAAAATAGCATCTGGTCTTGTTGTTTTAAACGTATATTACTGCTGTCAATCTGCATAGCAATATAGCCAATATTATCTTGAGACATTGAGCGAGTTGCCTCATTTATCAAAGTTTCATTAATAATAGGACTATGAAAAATAAAATCATCACCATTTTTAGAGAAAATAGTGCTGTTGGGAATAACTTGCCCTGCTTTTAGACGTAATAAATTGGCGTCACCGTGGTAAGAGCTGGTGACAAAAACTTGGTTATCTTTAGTAAAAACAGCAATACTTTTGATAATTGATGATTGACTGCGATGGGTGAAATTCATCAGATTACGCAGTTGAACACGATCTTTGTTTAACATACCTAAAGAGCTAGCAATTGCTAGGGGTTCAATAATACTTTGAGAGCGCTGCGTTAAAAACGTATTTAATTCGTCATAACGGCTATATGAAAAATAGCTAGCTATCGAGAAAGCGATCAAAGTGGTTGGCACTATGGTAAGTAAAATTACCCAATCTTTCAGACTTATTTTATGCATTATCTGCTGAACTTTAGTGTAAAATCATGACATTGAATAACCTTATCATGGCATATCGTCATATAAATTTATAGCACTTAACAGGTATATTTCGTTATGGCGAATTTTTTTAAAGCAACAGCTAAAAAACAAGAACTAGGTCAAGAAGTTAGTATCAAGGTTACTCGTCTTGATATTAACGGCTGTGGCGTAGGTTTACACAATAAAAAGCCTATATTTATTGATGGTGCTTTACCTGATGAAGTTGTAAAAGTGAAGGTTATTGAACAAAAAAACAAATATAGTCGTGGCAAGTTAATTGACGTATCCGTTGCTAATAAACGGCGTGTTGCCGCTAAGTGCCAGCACTTTCTCAGTTGTGGCGGCTGTGATTTACAGCATTTAGCCATTAGTACTCAGCTTGATTTTAAGCAGCAGAAGGTCAGTGATTTATTTTCGCGAAGCAACCACGAGCAGTCACTTCCTTGGCAAGCGCCTATCGTCAGCCAGCCTTGGCATTATCGCCGCAAGGCGCGTATTGGTGTGCAGTATAATAAAGCAGGCCAAGCCATTATTGGTTTTAGACAACGGGGCAGCAATCAGCTGATTAATATTAAAAGTTGCCCTGTACTTATCGAGCCGGTAAATAATATCTTTTTACCCTTAAGAACATTACTAAAAAAATTATCAGGTAAAAATGCTATCGGTCATATTGAAGTTATTGCCACAGAAAAAGTGACGGTAGTCGTGCGCCAGTTAGAGCCGCTGACCAAGCAAGATAAAAGTCACTGGCAAGCATTCAGTGATGATTTTTCTTGTGATGTTCTCTTTGACTTAGGTAAAGAGGTAGTAACGCTCGATAAAGCGACTTTAACTAGTTTGCACTATAGTTTAGCTGACAATATTGTTATTTCTTTTAGTAGCGACAACTTTATTCAGGTTAACCACCAAGTTAATAAAAGCATGATAAATCAAGCCATTCAATGGTTAAACTTGACCGAGCAAGATATTGTTTTAGATTTATTTTGTGGTTTAGGTAATTTTAGCTTACCAATAGCTAAAAAAGTTGCGCAAGTTGTAGGTATTGAAGGTGTTGAACTTATGGTCAGCAACGCGCATAAAAACGCTTTGCAAAATGGTTTAAGTAATTGTGAGTTTTATCAAGCTGACTTAAATAGTCATTGGAAAGAGGAAGCTTGGGCAAATAAAAAATATACTAAGCTGCTATTAGATCCCGCGCGTGCTGGCGCTTATCAAGCGTTACAACAATTAGTACATTTAAATATTAATAGCGTGCTATATGTCAGTTGTGATCCGGCAACCTTAGCCAAAGATAGTGAATTATTGCTAGCACAGGGTTATCGCATTGAAAAAATATCCTTAATGGATATGTTTTCTCAAACAAAGCATATTGAGACTATGGTATTGTTTGTGAAGTAGACATTCATTTTTTTTCTAAAATTTAGTAGGTTATTTTTATGGTTTCGGTACGTAAATCTCATCAAATATCGGAAATAAATTTTGAGCAATGGTTAAGTTCATTGGAGCTTAGTGAACAAAAAAATCAAGCACTTGAAAAGCTTTGGCAGCAAGTCAGTGATTTTTATGTTGACCAGCAAGAATGCCAGACTAAGTCTTTAGAGATGGTTGAGATCCTCGCCAGTTTGAATTTAGATCGCGATTCTTTATGTGCTGCATTTTTACTGCCGTTATATGAATACCAATGCATATCATTAGAATATATAGAAGAAAACTTTTCTAAGAAAATTCTAAATTTATGTAATGGCGTTAGCCAAATGCAAGCGATAAAGACATTACAGCAAGGCCAGTCTAATCAAGTGTCGGCCAATCAAGTTGATAATATTCGTAAGATGTTAGTTGCCATGGTTGACGATGTTCGTGCTGTTGTTATTAAACTTGCCGAGCGAGTCTGTTACTTAAGGCTGGTAAAAAATGCCGATGAAGAAACGCGAGTTTTAGCTGCCAAAGAAACCGCCAATATTTATGCACCTCTCGCTAATAGACTAGGCATTGGTCAATTAAAATGGGAGCTTGAAGATATTTCCTTTCGCTACCTTCATCCCAAGGTGTACAAAAATATAGCCCAACAATTAGATGAAAAACGCTTAGACCGTGAACAATATATGGCTAATTTTGTGAGTAATCTTAGTGGGCAATTACAAGATTTAAATATTGCCGGTGAAGTGTATGGTCGGCCCAAGCATATTTTTAGCATTTGGAAAAAAATGCAGCAAAAATCGCTTGGTTTTGAACAACTTTTTGATGTTAGAGCCGTGAGGGTTGTTGTTGATAAACTTCAAGATTGTTATGGCGCATTAGGTATAGTTCATACCAGTTGGCAGCATTTACCTAACGAATTTGATGATTATGTCGCCACACCAAAACCTAATGGTTATCAATCGATTCATACGGTTGTATTAGGTCCAGAAGGCAAATCAGTAGAAGTACAAATAAGAACTCAGCAAATGCACGATGATGCAGAAATGGGTGTTGCGGCTCATTGGCGTTATAAAGAAGGCAGCACTGGCAGTAAGAACACGGATAAAAAAACTGGTTTTGATGAAAAAGTTAGCTGGCTAAGAAAAATTTTACAATGGCAAGATGACGTCAGCGAAAGTGGCGATTTACTCGATGAATTACGTAGTCAGGTCTTTGAAGACCGTATTTATGTATTTACACCTAACGGCGATGTTATTGATTTACCTGCTGGCTCTACACCTTTAGATTTTGCTTACTATATTCATTCAAATGTAGGTCATTGTTGCATCGGCGCGAAAGTCTCTGGACGGATTGTACCTTTTACTTACCGCTTAAAAACAGGCGATCAAGTCGAAGTGTTAACCAGTAAAACACCTAATCCAAGTCGTGATTGGTTAAACCCTAATCTGCATTATACCCATGCACCTAGAACACGGTCAAAAATTCAACATTTTTTTAGATTACTCGACCGTGATAAACATATTGCCATAGGTAAAGAACAGTTAGAGACAGAATTATCTAAAATCGATTTGACCGAGACTGATTTAATGTCAGCGAGTAGGCGCTTTAATATAAAATCGATTGATGATTTATATGCAGCTATTGGCTCAGGTAATGCCCGTTTAATGCAAGTGATTAATCATTTGCAATATCATGACGAGAAAAACAAACCACCGGTAGATCTTGACCCACAAAGTTTGGTCAAACCTCAACAGGCACAACAAAAATCTCAAACCGATGCTAATGGCATTACGGTATCGGGTGTCGGTAATTTATTAACGCATATGGCAAAATGTTGTCATCCGGTGCCAGGCGATGATATTGCTGGCTTTATTACTCAGGGACGGGGTATCTCGGTGCATCGCAATGATTGTGACCAATTAGCGAATTCGTTAGTTCAGCAACCTGAACGAGAAGTAGAAGTACAATGGGGTGAGCAGAATCAACAGAGCTATCTAGCAACAGTGAAAGTTATAGCGAGTGACCGTCAAGGTTTAGTGCGTGATATTTCTACGATTGTTTCCAATGAACGGGTCAGTATTGTTGGCATGGAAAGCCGTTCTGATCCAAGCAAGCAAACAGTCGCTATGTTGTTAAATATTGAAATTCCAAATAATGAAATATTAGGACGTTTAATTGGCAAATTACTTCAACTTGATGATGTATTAGAAGTTAAGCGACTCTAGTTGTATTTTATCTACCTTATGGAAAATGTATTAATATGTTAACTGAACAAGCCTCAATGAATAAGCTACGTTGGATCATGACCGAGTTACGCGACCCTAAAACAGGGTGCCCGTGGGATATCAAGCAAGACTTTGCTTCGATAGTACCGCATACCATTGAAGAAGCCTACGAAGTTGCTGATGCGGTCATTGACGCTGTTGAACAGCAAGACTTCTCAGAATTAGAAAAAGAATTAGGTGACTTGTTATTTCAGATTGTTTTCTATAGTCAGCTCGGGCAAGAACAAAAACAATTTGATTTTGACAGTGTCGTCGCGGCCATTTGTGAGAAACTCATTCGTCGACACCCTCATGTCTTTGGCGATAAAAATCTAACATCTGATGCAGAGATTAATGCCAATTGGGAAAATGAAAAAGCGCAAGAAAGACAACAAAAAAACCTCAACGAACACATCAGTATTTTAGCCGATATTCCGCGAAATTTACCCGCACTTTCTCAAGCCGCTAAAATTCAAAAACGCTGCGCACATGCTGGTTTTGACTGGCATAACATTGAAGATGTCTTTGCTAAGGTTGTCGAAGAAGTCGAAGAAGTTCATCTTGAAATTGAGCAAAATAATCCGCAAGCGCTCGCTGAAGAATTAGGTGACTTAATGTTTGCCGTTGTCAATCTTTGTCGCCATGCCAAACAAGACCCTGAGCAGTTATTACGCCAAGCAAATCAGAAATTTACAAAACGGTTTCATGGTGTTGAAAAACAAGTGGCAAGCTCTGGCGTAGAATTTGAACAACATTCGCTAGAAAAACTTGAAGAATATTGGCAACAAGTCAAACTTGATGAGAAACAACGATGAAAGAAAATCTTCCCCAATTAGCCGACTGTCTACTCGCACTAGATAATAATATTGCTACGCTAACCTTTAATCGCCATGACGTACGTAATGCGCTAACAAGTACCGCAATTGCTGATGATATTGTTACCACCGTCGAGTGGGTTAATAAAACGGCTGATGTGGCTGTGCTGATTATTACCGGTGCCGGCTCTGCGTTTTCATCGGGGGGAAATATTAAAGATATGGCTGAACGTGGTGGTGATTTTGCTGGTGATGTACAAGAACTTGAAGCTCGTTATCGTCAAGGAATTCAGCGCATTCCACTAGCATTACATAAATGTGAAGTCCCTATTATTGCTGCTGTTAATGGTGCAGCAATCGGTGCCGGTTTCGATGTTGCTAATATGTGTGATATCCGAATAGCCTCAACAAAAGCTAAGTTTGGCGAAACATTTGCTAATTTAGGTCTTATTCCAGGGGATGGTGGTGCATGGTTTATGCAGCGAGTTATTGGTTATCAAAAAGCCGCGGAGTTAACTTTTACAGGCAGAATAATTAATGCCGATGAAGCGAAAGAAATGGGGGTGGTGTTAAATGTTGTTGATGCTGAGTGTTTAATGGATAACGTTATGGCTTTAGCAAATGATATTGCCAGTAAACCAACGGCGGCAATGCGTTTAACTAAGCGGTTAATGAAAATGGCACAACGTACCGACTTACCAGACTTTCTTGATATTTGTGCGGTATTTCAAGGAATGTGTCATAACAACCCTGAGCATTTAGACGCGGTAAACGTGATGATGGAAAAGCTGGCTAAATAAAGGAGCGTTCCCCTTTAACACCGATGTGAACAGCATATAAGGTTGATACATATTGATATAGTAGAAAACAGGATGTCTGATAACAGACATCCTGGACTTAATACTGTTGCAAATTACGACTCTGCAATATCGGCATTATGATAAACGTTTTGTACATCATCACAATCATCTAACATAGCGATAAATTTCTCGAAATTTGCTGTGTCATCTTCACCGGTAATTTCAGTGTAGGTTTGCGGTACCCAAGTGATTTCTTCAACTTCTAAATCAAACTCTGGCATTGAATTAGCAAATTCAGTTTTTATTTTGAAAAACTCAGTATGTGGTGCATAAACAGTAATGATACCGTCTTCAAGTTCAACATCTGTTACATCAATGTCAGCCATCATTAAGGTTTCTAATACAGTTTCATCATCTTCGCCTTGAAAAGCAAAGACAGCTTGATGATTAAACATATGAGAAACGGTGCCCGATGAACCAATTTTAGAATAGGTCTTGGTAAAACATTGGCGAACATCTTTAATCGTTCTATTACCGTTATCCGTTAAACAATCAATAATAACCATACAGTTACCTGGACCAAAACCTTCATACCTTGCGGCAACAAAATCTTCGCCTCCAGCGCCTGATGCTTTCTTTATTGCATTTTCAATGACGTGAGTAGGTACTTGATCTTTTTTAGCTCTATCGATTAAGCCACGTAGTGTTAGGTTACCATCTGGGTCAACACCGCCTTCTTTGGCACTTACATAAATTGCTTTACCGTATTTTGAATAAACTTTAGTTTTTGCGCCTGCTGTTTTCGCCATTGATAATTTGCGATTTTGGTATGCTCTGCCCATCTGAATGCATCTCGTCGTTCTTAATAAATTGATGGGCTAGATTCTACCCGCTGAAGTCAATTTTGACTAGCCTGTAGTGAATTAATCATCGATATTTTTATTTTGAACGCCATTAAATCATAGCTAAGGGACTTGAACTCTTGGTTAATTAGTGGAGCAAAATATTGCTAAAGATAAACTGACATGATTTTAGTAAAACCTTAAATAACTTCTGTCAGTAATAACAGTGAATATTGTCAGCCATTTAAATGAAATAGACACTAAGGTAATCTTTTTTTATTATCTTCATTGGAAAGTGTTATTTTTTTAGTAGTGTTTCTGCTTTTGCGCCAAGGTAAACATATAGGCCTAAACCAACAAGTAGGCCAACTGAAGTAGCCATCATAGCAACAGCATTAACTAAATATTCAGGGGAGCCAAGTACTGACTTAAACATTAGCAATAAAGCTTCTATTGAAACGGCAATTAAGATAGTGGCAATAAATCGAGTTATTGTTCGTCTTGTTGAACTATGGCGTAATATATCTTTTTGCATTAACACTTCTTCTTCTATCGTTGTTTTGCCTAAGTCGAAAATGGCCAGTGCTAAGGTCAGAAAAATAATAATACCAAAAGGTTTTATTTGTAGATCTTCAGGGGTTGGTGAGAGTAATAAATTAACTATTTCGCTACCGGCAGAATATAAAAGAATACCGACAATAAAGAATAGTCCAACGACAATACATGAATAGACACTGACGAAAAAAGGATGGAATTTTTTTCTTTTTACATCCCCCATTAAAAATTCAATGGCTTGAGCTAAGTTAATATCAATCACCAATACACCAATAACATCACCATTTTTATTAGCATATTTCATTGATGTAGAAATACATAGATTATGGCTAGAGGTTGATAAATAAGGCTCAGTAACAATGATGGTATTATTTTTATCTGCCTTTATATAATAGGGGCGATAAGAGCGGTCTATCCCAAGGCCTTCGGCAATACTTTTATTTATATTATTCTTCTTAGAAATATTTTTACTACTTTGAACGCCATCGCTATCTAAAGTGAACATCAACTCAATAAAAGGGTAATGTTTAGTTAGCCAGAGCATTGAAGTTTGTAGCAGGGTTTCGTCTTTAAAAAAGTTTTCATCAAAGGCTCCTGCGACGATTGACGCCATAAGTTCATGAATAGCATTGTGATATTCATGATATCTATCTATTACACTTATATAATTCATTAAACTCTACTTTGATGATAAATATTATTTAGGGGGGAGTAGCAAGTTGAATAGGGTTAACCTACAGGTGTTTATATTATGAATAAGCTGGGTGGGAAAGTAGCAACGCCATTGATATCCTGAAATATTTAGCGATTTCTGCTTGCGCTGCTACCGTTTATTAAATAAGCCATTCATTTACCTTGGTTGTCGAATTTCGTTAAAATTTTGGCTATTCTCTGTTTCTTCAATATCCCACTGACTCACAGGTAAGTGCTTGATGTTAATGAGTAAACTGGTAAAAGATGAAATACTATTTAGCATGCGTTTGATCATGATATATCTCCTGAAATCTAGTGTTAAGTTATTGATTAATCTGCAATCAGTGGTGAGGTTTCTGAAAGTGATGCCAATCGATATGCTTTTTGCTTGATAATTTTTAAGTTACCTAACGTAATTGTGTTTTCATCAATTAATATCGCTTGGTTTAAATCAGCTAGGGCACCGCTAATATCATTGTTTTTGTACCTTGAAATACCACGATTACTGTAACTTAATGACTTAAGGTAAAGTCCAATGGTGTTATTTAAGTTCATGGCTTCAATACTGTCGATTGCTGCGGTACATGCTAACTCTGACTGTTCTGCATTATCAGCTTGCAAATAGGCAACACATAAACTCATATGGCTGTTATACGAACTTTCATCTTGATGGCGTTTGGTGAGTTTCTTAATGCTTTTATTAAAATTGCCTTTAACAATATCTTGAGTACCTCTGGCATCTTTAACTACCGCAACTTTTAATGCGGTGTCACTTTCAAAAGCTGATACAGGGTTACTTACTAGTAAAGTTATCAATAATGGGGTTAATAAAGCTAATGTAGTTTTCATTTTTTTTCTCTCTATTTAAAAGCGCATCCGGTTGATGCAGGTCTACTATAGAAATTTTCATTTCTCGAGACAAACGATTAAAATCGACGTATTGAGTGAATAAATTTCATCTATCATTGGCATCGTTATTCGTTGTTATTGGCGAAGGTTTCTTTAACCCAGTCAGCAAATAAAGTTAGCTCAGTTTTATTTTCCATATTTTCATGTTGGATCAAATAGTATTTGTCATTGGTATTGAGTTCTTCATCGAAGAGTTTTACTAATAACTGTTCAGTAAACCATGTTTTACTGATCGGAAGAGGCACTAATGCTATGCCCATTCCTTGTTGAGCCGCTCGTGCAACGCCAAACATACTGTCAAACTGTATAATTTGTTTTGGATCAAAATCATTAATATTGACGTTGTCGGCCCATTGATGCCATGACCAAGGACGAGAGCGGTGTAAAATCAGTGGGGTATTTCTTAATGCCGAAGTCCCCATGCTTTTAAGTTTTTTATAAAGTTTTTTATTACAAGCTGGGGTATAACGCACAGGGAATAATTCATGAACAATACTCGCATTTGGCTTGCCATTCGCCAATACTATCGATAAATCAGCAATTTGTGAGGGTTCACTGCCTGATTTTATCGTTTCTAATTGTAAGTTTATTTCTGGATTTTTTTCAGACCATGTACTTAACTGGGGAATAAATAACTCACTGGCAAAAAACTCAGGCAAACTAATGACAATAGTTTTATTTTGTTGATTATGAGTGAACTCCGAAATTGTTGATTCAAGCTGATGAATTATCGGTTGAATAGATTGATAAAACTGTTTCCCTGAACTGGTTAGCTCTATTGAACGTGTTCCTCTTTTAAAGAGGTCAAAACCTAATTGTTCCTCTAGCTGTTTTATTTGATGGCTAACCGCTGAAGGTGTTAAAAACAATTGTGCGGCAGCATGTTTGAAGCTTAAACATTTTGAAGCCACGCAGAATGACCGTAAACCACGGATGGGTGTTTGAATAGGCATGTGAGTAAAATAAATTGATGAAGACAAATAGTAATAGCAATAGTTATACCGAAGTGTAACTAGTTGATATTATTATTAATACTGATTTTATAAGGTGGCCGTTTTTTTTGGTTTGCACCATATTGGTTCATTTGCACTATAAGAACAATCTGCTTATAGAATTATAAGCAGAAAAAAAGGACATCAATGATGTCCTTAAATGTAGCAGTTTAGCAATACAAACAGGTGTTTTTAAAGAATCTATAAATTATTATTAGAGCGACTCAACAAACAACTGCATCGTAAATTTATTTATTAGGCACAGCAAACGAGATAAATTCATTCGATGGATCAATATTTTTCACCTATAAAATTAAATGGGAATAAATCATGCTATTAAAAAGGTATTTTTTACCAATCAACATAGTGTAATCAAGGGCGTTGTAAAATTATTAGCAAGTGTCAGTATTCAGTATAATTGAGATCAATAATGCTCATTCATTAGAAATTTATTCGCTAGGCACAGTAAGTAAGATCCATTTTATAAAAGTCAGCTTATTTAATCGCCTAGCTAAAAAAAG
>NZ_JACGVV010000037.1:0-35490 GCF_014077405.1 Colwellia sp. BRX10-9
CGGACTACTTATTAAAATTAAGATATGTCGTCTTTGTAGTAAAAGTGATCTGAAGAGATCAATCTCAGACATTATGCGTGTAACACATGAAAGCTCGATTTTAGGTTGTCATTTCGCCATGCTGATACTGAAATAAATTCAGCATGACGTAGTTGGTATCAACATGACGTAGTTGTTATCAACATGACGTAGTTGTTATCAGCATGACGTAGTTGGTATCAACATAACGTAGTTGGTATCAATATGGCTGAGTTATTACCAATCAATACCTTTTTGTGCTTTTATATTATTATCAAAAGCATGTTTAATCGATTGCACTTCACTTACTGTATCAGCTAATTCTAAGAGTGAACGGTGTGCGCCACGGCCTGTGGCTATTACATGTTGCATCGGCGGGCGATTAGCGATGGCGTCTAGTACTTCATCAAGATCAAGGTATTTAAACGACAGCATGTAAGTCAGTTCATCAAGTAGCACAACATCAACGGTTTCGTCAGCTAATAGTTTCTTTGCTTCTTTCCAAACAAGTTGAGCAGCGGCAATATCGGTTGATTTATCTTGTGTATTCCAAGTAAACCCTGTTGCCATCACGTGAAAAGGTACGCCGAGCTTTTCTAGGACATTTCTTTCGCCACAAGCCCAAGTGCCTTTTATAAACTGAATGGCTGCTGCGTTTAGACCGTGTCCTACTGCGCGAGTTAGCGTGCCAAATCCTGATGTTGACTTACCCTTACCGTTACCTGTAATTACAATTAATATACCGCGTTCATCAGTGGCAGCATCAACTCTTGCATCAACTTTGTCTTTTACTTTTTGCATGCGTGCTTGGTGTTTTTCACTTTTTTGTGTTTCGTCAACCATGAGTATTCCTATGGGTAATTATAGTTTTTTTAAAGAGGAGAAAAGGCAAGGCTAACGTTAAGGGGGGCCCTTAAAAAATAGCAATTTACCGTGTATTCCCGCACGATTTTATTGATGTTAATGGTGGTGATTTTATTGTGGATAGGTATGCTGACTCATTGGCAACTCTTAAGTCACTACAATTTACAGTTGCGGGAACAGTCAAGGTTTCTCACCTTATTCCCTAAACACATTTACGTTGCGTTAGTTTACGAGATTTATAATTATTTACAATATCTAGCGGTATTAAACATCATTGATTTTATGTTTTTGATAAATAGAATCTAAGGCCGGGTATTTTCAGTAATAAAAAAGCCAACAATAGTTGTTGGCTTTTTAGTGTTTTTCTAATAATAACGTTATTTAATTAAGCCATTGGCTTACCAAATTTTTACACGTTTCTCAGGGGCGATATACATAGCATCACCTTCTTTAACGTTAAACGCTTTGTAGAATTCAGGCATGTTAGATAAAGAGCCTAATGCACGGAACTCACCAGGTGAATGAGGGTCAGTTGCTACTTGATTACGTAATGATTTCTCAACCTTTTTTCCACGCCATACTTGAGCAAAGCCCATGAAGAAACGTTGATCGCCAGTTAGTCCGTCAATTACCGGTGCTTCTTTACCATTTAATGAAGCAATATAAGCTTTATACGCGATAGTTACCCCTGATAAATCACCAATATTCTCGCCCAGTGTTAAAGAACCGTTTACATTTAAGTCTTCAAATACTGAATAGCCATCGTATTGTTTTACCAAGTCATCGGTGCGAACTTTAAAGGCTGCTAAATCTGCTTCAGTCCACCAGTTACGCATGTTACCGTCGCCATCATACTTACTCCCTTGGTCGTCAAATCCGTGACCCATTTCATGACCGATAACCGCGCCAATACCGCCATAGTTAACCGCATCGTCAGCGGCTAAGTTGAAAAATGGTGGTTGTAATATGGCTGCAGGGAAAACAATTTCATTCTTAGTTGGATTGTAATAAGCATTAACAGTTTGCGGCGTCATGCCCCATTCTTGCTTATCAATTGGACCACCTAACTTAGCGACTTCTTTTTGATGAGAAACACTACCAGAACGCATTTTATTGCCAACTAAGTCATCACCTTTAATAACAAGTGCGGAGTAATCTTCCCACTTATTTGGGTAACCAATTTTAGGATCAAAGCTTGCTAGTTTTACATGGGCAGCTTTTTTAGTTGAATCAGACATCCACTCTAGTTCATCAATACTTGCACCATATGCTCCGCGTAAGTTTTCAACAAGTTGTGTCATTCGGGTTTTAGCTTCAGGCTTAAAGTGACGGCTCACATAAACTTTACCAATAACCTCACCTAAATTGCTGTTAACTACGCCAACACCACGCTTCCACATTGGACGTTGTTCTTTTTGTCCTCTTAACTGCTGAGAATAAAAGTCAAAATTTTCATTATCTAAATCAGCGGTTAAAGAACCAGCAAAGTTACTTAAGGTATGGAAAGTTAAGTAAGTTTGCCAATCAGCTAATGAGGTTGCTGCAAATATTTCGCCAAAACCTTTAACAAATGAAGGTTGGTTAATAATGATGTCTTTTTGGGCTGATACGCCTTGAGCAGCAAGGTAAGCATTCCAGTTAAATGCATCAGTAACTGTGTTTAAGTCAGCGACATCGAATTTATTGTAAGTTTTACTGCTGTCACGAGTTTCAACTTTTGTCCAATGAAAACCTGCTAATTTAGTTTCAATTGCCATGACCGTTTGCGCAGCAGCTTTACCGTTTTTCAAACCAGCTAAGTTGAACATATTTTCAATATGAGCAACATAACCTTTACGTAATGCGGCAAAACGTTCGGTTTCATCAAAGTAGTAATCTCTGTCGGGTAAGCCTAAACCTGTTTGCCAAATATGAGTGGCATAGCGAGTTGAGTCTTTACCGTCAACGCTGATATAAAACGCTAATGGGCTACCTACACCATTTTTTTGATTTTCACCAAAAAATGTCGCAAGTTCATTCTTGTCTTTTAAACCATTGATGCTATCAAATAATGGTTGGATAGGAGCCGTACCTGCAGTATTACGTGCATCCATGTTCATATATGAACGGAATAAGTCAGCTACTTTTTGCTCGTCGCTGCCCATTTTTAAATTTTCTGTTGCTGCTAATTCTTCAATGATTACTTTTACATTGTCATCAGCTTCGTCACGTAAGTCATAAAAGGCACCAATTGACGTTTTATCTCCAGGGATTTCATTAGCGTTCAACCAAGCACCGTTTACATAACGATAAAAGTTGTCTTGTGGACGAACGGATAAGTCCATTGTTGCTTTGTCGATACCTGAAGCTAATGCAGTTTTTTGCATGATAGGCATTTCTTGCTTAGTTGTCTCAGTGCTTTCTGGATTGTCGTTGCAAGCGGCAAGCAACAATAACGAAGAACAGACTGCACCTGTTATTATTTTTTTCATGGTAATCTCATTATTATTAAGTAAAGAATATGGTTATAAAATGGTAAACGCATTGATACTAAAGGGTTACAGGGCTTTTTACTAGATTTGGACATGAATTTTTACATAATGTATCAGCAGTGCCGTATTTTATTTTGTACATTAAGCCTGATGATTTTTTTATTTTTTTATTTAACTAATTGAAAGTAATCGTAATATTTTTTACTTTGATTTTTATCAATATTAATTGTTGGCTTTTTTGCTGCCAAATAAAACATTGACTGTGCTATGCTGTGGCTACTTATAGAGTAATAGTTCTCTTACTGAATAACATAAGATGAAGTTTAATTAATGTTTCAACCCGTCAGTTTTTTCATTGGGCTACGCTATAGTCGTAGCCGTAAAAGTTCTGGATTTGTATCCTTTATCACTTTTTTCTCCATTGTCGGTATCGTCCTGGGTGTCGCATCATTGATCACCGTTGTTTCCGTTATGGACGGTTTAGAAGGTGAACAAAAACGGAGAATATTGGGTCTAGTTCCCCATATTGTCGTCGCCAATCAACCTCAGCAAAACAAAAACAATGCTTTACCTACATGGCAAATCCTACGTGAACAATTATTACTTACGCCTAAAGTTAAAGAAGTTACTCCTTTGTTGGAAAGTGAAGCACTCATACAAGCTAATTCTGGCGCATTACGCGGTGTACTCATTCAAGGAATCATGCCTGAATTCGAGCAGCACAATATTGTTAACAACTCTATGGTATCAGGACATTTAGATAATCTATCGACACAGAGCTTTGCCATTGTTATCGGACAGTCGTTAGCAAGGCAACTTGATGTCGATTTGGGTGATAAAATACGTTTAACACTGCCTAATAAAACCGTATTTACCCCAATGGGGAGAATTCCGGTGCAACGCACTTTTACCATCGCTGGTATTTTTAGTGTTGGCTCACAAGTTGATGAAGGACTGGTCTATATTCACAGTAAAGATGGCGCAAAACTTCATCGACAAAGAGGTGATGGCGTTGAAAAACTTCGTTTGTATCTTGATGATGCTTTTGCTGCTGAGCAAGTGGTCAAACGTTTAAAACAACAATATCCACAGTATGATTTTACGACATGGCGCGATACTCAAGGCGCTTTATTTTCTGCTGTGCGCATGGAGAAAAATATGATGTGGTTGATGTTGAGCTTAATTATTGCCGTTGCCGCGTTTAATATTGTTTCCGCTTTAGTGATGGTTGTTATCGAAAAAAAGGGTGAAATTAGTATTTTACAAACACTTGGGCTAGATCGTCTTGGCGTGGTAAAAATATTTATTACTCAAGGTTTAGTTAATGGTTTTTGGGGCGTCACTATCGGTACTGTGGTTGGCGCCATACTAACCTTAAATTTAAACACTATATTTACCCTTCTCGGTGTTAATTTATTGGGAGCAGGGCAGTCTTTGCCCGTCGAACTATCAGTGAACAATGTGTTTAGTATTGTTTTATCAGCGTTAGCGATGAGTTTTATTGCTACATTATATCCCGCTTATCAGGCTTCTTTAACAGAGCCTGCCGAGGTTTTACGAAATGAGTAAAGGTTTACTTTGTCAGCAATTATCAAAGTCATATTATCAAGGTAGCATTGAAACCAAAGTCTTAGACGGGCTTGATTTGTCAGTAGATGCGGGTGAACTTGTTGCTATAGTGGGCAGCTCTGGTTGTGGTAAAAGTACTTTTTTACATATAGCTGGAGCACTCGATTCTCCATCTTCAGGGCAGGTCTTTATTAGCGGTGTTGATATCCACCAGTTATCTGACAAGCAACGTGCTAAATTTCGCAATAAACATATTGGTTTTATTTATCAATTCCATCATTTAATGATGGAGTTTTCAGCACAAGAAAACGTGGCAATGCCTTTACTGATTCGCGGGGATTCACCTAAATCGGCCCTAGCTGCCGCACAAGAAATGCTCACACAGGTTGGGTTAAGTCACCGCTTTGAGCACCGGCCCTCCGCGCTTTCTGGTGGTGAGCGTCAACGTGTCGCTATTGCTCGGGCATTAGTGACTAAACCTTCATTAATATTAGCTGATGAACCAACAGGTAATTTAGACTTTGATACCGCAGAGCAAATATATCAGTTATTACGTGACCTTAATAAAACGGTAAACACCAGTTTTGTTATTGTTACCCATGACTTAATACTTGCTGCCAGAATGGATCGTCAACTACGTTTATCGCACGGCCGGTTAGCGCCCCTTGAAAGTTAAGGCTTTTAAATGACCAAATCATTAAGTTTATTTTTAGGTTTACGTTATGTGCGTAGCCGAAACGGTAATGGCTTCTCTTCGTTTATTTCAGCATCTTCCACTATCGGTATTGCGCTTGGTGTAATGGTATTGATTATAGTGCTCTCAGCAATGAACGGTTTCGAGCGAGCATTAGCGCAACATTTGCTGTCGGTTATTCCTCACGGTGAGCTAATTGCTATTAATACGCCGATAGATAACTGGCAAAAACACGTGGCGAAAGCACAACAACATCCACAAGTGATAGCCGCTGCACCTGTGATTAAACTTACCGGTATGATGCAACATGGCAGTGAACTCAAAGCCGTTGCTGTGCGTGGTGTCGATGTAAAGTTAGAACAGCAAGTTTCTACCATTGCCGATTATATGATTGCCGGCAGCTGGCAAGCGATCGTTGATAATGAAAATACCGAAAACCCTACGGTTGGTGTTGTTATCGGTTCGGGAGTTGCAAAAAAATTACAACTTGAATTAGGCGACTCACTACAATTGTTACTATCGAGTGTTATTGCCCAAAAAAATAACCAGCAAGTGAGTGCTAAATTTCCTGTGCCGGTTAAGCACCAAGTAAAAGTTGTTGGCATTTTTAAATTTGGCGGTACGATTGACGAAAACTCTGTATATCTTTCACTTGAGCATGCCGAAAAAATGGTTAATCTCGCGAAGGGGCAAGTTCAGGGAATTCGCATAAAAGTAGCTGATGTTTTTCAAGCGCCCCAGGTAACACGTGATGTTGCTTATAGCTTTGATGATACTTATGTTGCCATTTATGATTGGACACGAAGTCACGGCCATATTTTTAATGATATACAACTTGTACGATTAGTGATGTTTATTGTCTTAATATTAGTCATAGCGGTAGCAAGTTTTAATATTGTTTCAACGCTTATTATGGCAGTCAATGAGAAAAAAGGTGATATCGCTATTTTAAAAACTATGGGAGCACCGGCGAGCGTTATAATGATGACCTTTATGTTTCAAGGACTGGTTAATGGAGTCGTGGGTTGTCTAGTGGGGACAGTGTTAGGTATTGTTATCTCATTAAATTTAACTGATATTGTTACTGCAGTAGAAACACTTCTTAACGTAAAAGTGTTATCAGGTGATATCTATTTTATCGACTTTCTTCCCACTCACTTAAGCCAAACTGATGTTGTAATCACTGTTTTTACGGCTTTACTGATGAGTTTACTGGCGACTATTTACCCCGCATGGCAAGCAACTAATGTTGAGCCAGCGCAGGTGTTAGGACAAATGTAGCGGGTTTCGCTTTTACATTATTAACAGATGATTTTTATCACCAACGCGAGACTAGAGCAGATTTTTACTTTCTACTTTCTACTTTTACGTTTATTCCATTGTTTGATAACAGAATATCGCCATAGGCCATGTATGGCAAAATAACCTATTAGCGAGAAAAGTACCGCTAGCACGCCACAGCCAAGTAAAAATGCTGGTCCAATAGTTGATAAACTATCAACCAGCCATTGCCAATTCGCTTCAAATACAAATTCTTTTTCAGATCGGCCTAGTAGCCAGATGCCAACCATATAACAGCCATAAAAAATTGCGGGTATTGTGAGCGGATTAGTTATCCAAACGAGTGCAACAGAAAGTGGCAAATTCGAATGTACTATAATAGCAACACCAGCAGCTAAAACCATTTGAAAAGGTACCGGGATAAAGGCAAAAAATAAACCTACGGCAAAAGCTTTTGCGACAGAATTACGGTTTAAATGCCATAAGTTGGGGTTATGCAATGACGCACCAAAAATTTTTAAATGTTTATTATTTTTTATGGTGTTGTGATCCGGCATATAACGCTTGAAGAGTTTTTTAGGCATATACTTACTTATATTATCTAGGCTTTATTTATCGATTAGACAGATACGGAAATTAATCACTATGGAACGGTGGCTATTTACATTTTTTATCGGTGCTATTTTGTCACTATTCTTACCGATAGTACCAGACATTTCGCAAGTTTATATTTGTTTTTGTTTTGCTGTCATTTTTTGTCTCATCAAAAGGTTACGGAGTTATAGTGGGCTCTTTTTTGGCTGTGCTTGGTTACTCTATGCTGGCTTCGTTTATCAAAATATATGGCAAGTTAATAGCCTAATTACAGATGATTTTTTCGGTACAACCTTAACGGTAAGAGGTGTTGTTGCTAATATTCCAAAGTCATTAACGCGTAAAACAAACAAGGATGAAAGGGTTAAACAAGTATCACGTTTTAATTTTGTTGTTGAAGAAGTCAATCAACAAAAACTTCAATCAAAGATAAATATTCGTCTGCGTTGGGATCATAAGTCTGTTAAACCGGATCACTTAAAAAAAGTTACTAAGATTAACCAAGGCCAGAAATGGCAACTTACGGTGCGAGTAAAACCTGCCCATGGTTTTGCAAATATTGGCGGTTTTAGCTATCAAACATGGTTAAGACAAAAGGAACTCCATGCTACTGGCTATGTAAAACATTCAGCAAAAAATAAATTAATAGCAGCGCAGCCTAGTTATCGTCAAAAATTGTACTTACAACTCAATGAATTAATGGACTCATTGACTTTAACAAACGAGCTGCACCATTTTATTTTTGCTCTTACCTTTGGCGAGCGTGGCAAAATTACGGCTGAGCAATGGCAAGTTTTACAAGCAACAGGAACACAGCATTTAATGGCTATTTCTGGCTTACACTTAGGCTTAATTGCCAGTGGTGCTTTTGGATTCATGTTGATGTTTTTTCGCTATAGTCCGTTTTACGTACTGTTAACTCAAAAAGGCAAGTTATGGTTGGTAAAAAAGAACAGCCGTATCGTGGCTTTCGCTTTTAGTAGCTTAGTCGCACTATTTTATGCTTATCTGGCCGGCTTTTCTTTACCCACATTACGTGCCTTGATCATGATGCAAATATTTATTTGCGCTAAGCTCGTGGGGGTTAAATTAACAATAATACGTTGGTTATTACTGAGTATCGTTTGCATTATATTAATATCACCCTTTAGTCTATTTAGTGTCAGTTTTTGGCTAAGCGTTTATGCGGTATCACTGATATTATTGGTTATCTGGCGATGTCGAAAGTTACTCTTAACATCAGGTGATGGTCAAGTTGACAAAATAAAAGCCTGGCTCCACTCTCTAATTATTATCCAGCTAGGCTTAACATTATTTATGTTGCCCGTGGCGGCTTTATTGAATCATCAACTGCCTCTTTCTGCATTACTTGCTAATATTATTGCCGTGCCTTGGATGAGCTTTACCGCTATTCCGTTATGTTTATTGGCTGTGGTTGCTATGCCTTTTAGTGAAACGCTGGCTATGTTTTTTCTTGAGTTATCGTTAATATCATTAACGTTTATTTGGCAGTGGCTAAGTTACTTATCGAGCCAACAATGGCTGTTTATCGACGTTAGCCATCAGACATTAATGATTATTTTGATAATCAGCGGTTTATGCTTCATCAGTTATTTTTTAGCCTTACCCAAAAAAGTACTGGCTGTTGCGCTATTACTCACTTTTTTATTCAGTTATATGTTTTTTAATGACCAACAAAAAAATGATGATTGGCAAGTAAATGTCCTTGATGTTGGGCAAGGGTTAGCGGTTGTTATTGAAAGGCATGGGCAGGCTATTTTATACGATACTGGGGCAAGTTACCCCAGTGGATTTAACTTGGCAGAAAGTGTGGTTTTTCCTTATTTACAGTATCAAGGTTTGACCACTCTTGACTATTTACTGTTAAGTCATGCAGATAACGACCATGCTGGTGGCTTGGCTTTTATCGATAAAAAAATGGCGCTAAATAAAATTATCGTTAAGCACATCAAATATAATCAACCGGTAGAAGATGTTGGCAGGTATAGTTTTGTTAACATGTACAGTTGTAAACAAGGCGATGACTTTACTTGGCAAGGTCTCACTTTTTCTGTGTTGTGGCCGGTGGTTCTTGAAGATAAAGAAAATGATAATTCGTGCGTGATCCATATTTCTGATGGTAAATATAAGGTGCTATTAACGGGTGATATTCCTCATAAAGTTGAAAAAATACTGGTCGCTAATACTGAAATCGCTAATCAGTTAAAAGCTGATGTTATTGTTGCGCCGCACCATGGCTCTAAAACCTCATCAAGTACGCGTTTTATTAAAGCGGTTTCACCCGAGGCCGTTATCTTTAGTGCGGGTTTTATGAATCGATGGAAGATGCCTAATAAAGCGGTACTTAAACGTTATCATCAGCTTAATGTAACGCCGTATGCAACTGCTGAGCATGGAATGATCCGCATAAACATTACCGAACAAGCCCTTGAAATTCAATCTTATCGTCTGCATATCAAGCCATATTGGTTTGCTAATTAACGTTGTAAATATTATTAGTTGGTTGCAACTAAGAAATAACGCTAAAATGGCTTGGATATGAATAATTAATCGCGAAGTCACAGAGAGACTGAATGTTAGCAAGTAAAAGCAAAGTAGCCGCACAAGCCACAACGTGGCAAAATTTTAAACGCTTAATGAGTTATGCCAAACCTTACAAAGCAGGGTTTGTCATCGCTATATTAGGGATGCTTGGCTATGCCGGTATCGACACTTTATTTTTCTCGCAGTTACAGCCATTAATCGATGATGGTTTAACTGATGCTAATCCTAACTTTATGAAGTGGGCCCCACTTTTTGTTATTGTTTGTTTTATTATCCGAGGTATCTGCCATTTTTTTGGTAATTATTGTTTAGCTTGGGTGGGTAATAATGTCGTTACCGATTTAAGACAAAATTTATTCGAACACATTATGGCGCTACCGGTGACTTTTCATGATAAAGAGTCTACTGGAACGTTAATCTCTAAACTGACCTTTGATACCGAGCAAGTTCTTAATGCAACCAGTAAAGCGTTGCTTACCTTAGTACAACAAGGTGCTATGGTGATTGGCTTTCTCGCGGTTATGTTTTACAACAGTTGGCAGTTATCAGCAATATTCCTCCTTATAACTCCTATCATCGCTATTATTGTTACTGTGGTTTCGAAACGTTTTCGCCAAGTTAGTAAAAAAATTCAAAATGCGATGGGAGAAGTCACTTCTGCTGCCGAGCAGACCTTTAACGCTCATAAGGTTGTCTTAACCTTTGGCGGGCAAGAACGTGAATTCGAACGTTTTGGTCAGATAAATAAACATAATCGCCAACAGCGCATGAAAATGGTGGCCACAAAATCTTTCAGCGTACCCTTAATACAAATTATCGCTTCTTTTGCGTTAGCGTTTGTACTTTACGTTGCCAATTTAGAAAGTATGAAAGCAAGCTTAACGCCAGGGATTTTCATAACGGTGATTACTTGTATGACTATGCTACTGAGACCTTTAAAGTTACTAACTACGGTTAACAGTGACTTTCAAAATGGTATGGCGGCTTGTGTCAGTATTTTTGCAGTGCTTGACCAAGAAAATGAAAAAGACACGGGTCAACAATCACTTGAGAAAGCCAAAGGAACACTTGCTTTTGAACAAGTTGATTTTTCTTATACTAACGACGAAAAATTAGCGCTTACTCAACTAAGCTTTACCGCGAATGCTGGAGAAACAGTAGCTTTGGTTGGTCGCTCGGGGAGTGGTAAATCAACCGCCAGTGCAATTTTACTGCGCTTCTATGATGCAACAGCGGGTAAAGTATTAATTGATGGAAAAGACATTACCTCATACAAGTTGAAAGACTTACGTGCTCAGTTTGCTTATGTTTCTCAGCAAGTGGTGTTATTCAATGACTCTATCGCTAATAATATTGCCTATGGTAAACCCAGCGCCAGTCGTGACGAAGTTTTAGCTGCGGCTAAAAGTGCTCATGTGCTTGAGTTTGCAGAAAATATGGTTGATGGAATAGATACTAATATTGGTGATAATGGTGCTTTACTTTCTGGTGGACAACGCCAACGTGTTGCTATCGCTCGAGCATTATTGTGTGATGCACCTTTTTTAATTCTTGATGAAGCAACCAGTGCATTAGATACCGAGTCAGAACGTCATATTCAAGATGCTTTGCAAGTTTTACAAAAAGATCGTACCTGTATTGTTATTGCTCATCGCTTGTCTACCATTGAAAATGCCGATAAAATTATCGTTATGGAACAAGGGAAAATTCTTGAACAGGGCGATCATCAAACATTATTAGCAAAAGAAGGTGCTTATGCAAAATTACACAACTTTCAATTTAGCGAATAAAATGACGGTTGAGATTTTGCTATGCGCTTAATTGAAAAGGTTTGGTTTTTTCAACACCCAGCAAAATGGCTGCTCGTGCCGTTCTTGTTACCGTTAACCGTTATTTTTTGGTTGCTATCCGCGTTACGAAGAAAATGCTATCAACTGTATTTTTTTAAATCTTTTGGTATCGACATCCCTGTTGTGGTGGTGGGTAATATTGGTATTGGTGGTAACGGAAAAACACCGGTGGTTTTGTACTTAATTAAGCAATGCTTAGCACAAAACATGAAAGTTGGCGTTATTAGTCGAGGTTATGGCGGACAAGCACCGCACTATCCCTATTTACTCAATGCAAGCAGTAGCGCAGCTGAAACAGGCGATGAGCCTTTATTAATTTATCAACGCCATGGTATTCCTGTTGTGGTTGGCGGCGATCGAGTGGCGAGTGCCAGGTTGTTAATGCAGCAAGGCTGCGACGTTATTATTGCTGATGATGGTTTACAACACTATCGCTTAGAACGAGATTTTGAGCTTATTGTTATTGACGGTAAACGCGTGTTTGGAAATGGCTTGTTATTACCCGCAGGGCCATTACGTGAAGGTTTATGGCGTTTAAAAACAGTCGACGCGCTTATCTTTAATGGCGCAACGCCAACCGATAATAAAGTCTATCCAGTCGGTATACCACAAATAACAATGACTTTAATGGCAAAAATGGTGGTCAATGTTAAAACCAAGCAGGAACTATCATTAACTGATTTTTATCAACAGTTTAATGATAACGAAAGTCAAACTAAGTGTATCAATGCTATCGCCGGTATTGGTGACCCTAGCCGTTTTTTTAAAACCTTAGTTGATAGTGGTTTTAGTCTTGAAGCATCGGTAGGTTTCAAAGATCATCAGCATTATAATGAAGCACAATTTGTCAGTTTTTCTGACGATATTCCACTTTTGATGACAGAAAAAGACGCGGTAAAATGTACGTCTTTTGCTAAAAATAACTGGTGGTATTTACCGGTTGATGCCCATATTGAAAATAAACAAATAACGCCATTTTTAGATGCGCTATTTGACAAAGTAAAAGCAGATAAACTGAGCCGTATTAAGGCTAGATTCACGCTAAGTTAACTAATAAATAAACTGATAAATAAGAGAATAAACATGGCATTTGACGTAAAACTAATGGAAATATTAGCTTGTCCAGCATGCAAGGGCAAACTTGATTACAATAAAGAACAACAAGAATTGATCTGTAGATTCGACCGCCTTGCTTACGCTATTGAAAAAGGTATTCCGGTCTTGTTAGAAAGTGAAGCGCGCCGTATTACTGAAAATGACTAATTAAATATATTTGGAGAATTAAATGTCTTTTATTGTTGTAATACCTGCTCGGTTTGAGTCGTCTCGTTTACCGGGAAAAGTGTTAGCCGATATTAATGGTAAGCCGATGATCCAATGGGTTGTTGAAAAAGCCCAGCAAAGCGGTGCTAGCCAAGTGATTGTCGCCACTGATAATAAGCAGGTTGAAGAAGCGGTATTAGCATTTGGTGGCGAGGTTTGTAAAACTCGTGCCGATCATCAATCGGGTACCGAACGTCTAGCCGAAGTGATGAACATTTATAACTTTGACGATGATCAGGTTATCGTTAATGTTCAGGGGGATGAGCCTTTTATTCCCGCTGAAAATATTGCTCAAGTTGCCAGAAATTTAGCAGACCAGCAAAGAACAAACCAACAACAAGCTAGAATGGCGACACTTGCTGTGCATATCCATGACGTTGAAGAGGCTTTTAATCCTAACGCGGTTAAAGTGTTAACAGATAAACACGGTTATGCGATGTACTTTAGCCGTTCGACGATCCCTTATGACCGAGATCGCTTTCTTAATGAGGAAAGTCCCGCCGCTATTGGCGATTTTTACTTACGCCATATTGGTATCTACGCCTATCGCGCTGGGTTCATTAAAGATTACGTGCAATGGCCGGCCAGTCAATTAGAGCAAATTGAGTCTTTAGAACAACTGCGCGTATTATGGCAAGGTGAAAAAATTCATGTTGCGGTAGCAGAAACTCGTTTAGCGGTTGAAGGGGTTGATACGCCAGAAGACCTAGAAAAAGCTAGAGCTTACGCTTTAACGCTTTAATTTTTTATAAAATTAAATAGAATAAAAAAAGGCCTTATGTTTTCACATAAGGCCTTTTTATTACGCTAACGAAATATTATTTTAATAGTTCAAGCGCTTTAACACAGCGACCAATTTGTTGATGGCTAGCTTTGACTGTCTTTAACACTTGTGGCTTCATACCACTGTAGTCTTTAATCAGTTGCGCTAATTCTGCTTCACTGACTGCATTACATTGTGTCGGCAACATGCTACCGGCAAAAGATTCTAATAAACCTAAATCACTTCCTTCATTTAATTTAGGAATGTGTGCGAGAATTTTAGCTTTATAAGGCGCTTCTAAAGCTTGTTGCTCACCAGGGAATAAACCCCACATAATATAACGAAGGGTAGAAAGTTTTAGTTTGTCAGGGTTATTAATAACGATGTTAAACCATTTTTCTTTAACTTCAGCCTCAGGTCGAATAACTTCTGCATAAATAGCACTTTTAACACCTGAATCGGTAATGTCTTTTTTGGCTTCAGTGCTCAATAATGCTTGGTAATTACCATGTTGGTAACGGTTCATTTTAGCAATTAATGTCCAGCGCTTGTCTTGATCTATGGTAATACCATCAAAACTTTTTTCACCGTTCAAAATGTTTTGTAAGTGATTTAAATGCTTAGTTGTTTTCGTTACACCAACATAACGGCCATACCAAAGTTTTTGGAAGTCTGAACCCGCTTCGGCATTTTCTAATAAACGTAAGTATAAGTTTTCAACGTCCATATAAAGCGCTGTATAATCTTTTTGCTCTAAACGTGTTGCAACAGTTAGGAAGCCTAAAGCCGAGGTTAACGTACTCGCAATTTTACGTGATACGTTATAATCGCTTTCACCTTCAATATTAGCCATGGCAAACGTTACCAACTGGTCAGCGGCTAAATTTGCATCGTTGACGCTGTCAGACAAACTCTGCCATAGCATTAAGCGCATAGTGGGGTTATCAATCGCATTAATGTGTTGTTGTGCCGATGCCAATGACTTTTCATCAAGATCTACTTTTACGTAACCCCAATCGGCTTCGTTTGGATAAACCAAATCAGGACATGCTTGACCTATCACGGCCTTAATCTCAGTGGTCGCACCTTTATACATAATAGGTGTTGCAGAGGTTAAGTTCATCGCATTACCATCAGCACTAACATTGTATAAACCTATTTGAACACGTTGTTCACGTAATGTTGGGTAACCTTCTGGTGCTGTTTGGTTTATTGCAAACGCGCTAATCTTACCGTCACTACATTGGTAATTAACTTTGATGGTGTTTAAGCCTGCATTATATAACCAGTCTTGTGTCCACTGGGTCATATCTTTACCTGCAGCTTTGCCTAATTCACCGATAAAATCTTCTAAATCAGTATTTTGGTAAGAAAACTTTTTCAAGTAATTGCTGACACCAATACGGAAATTCTCTTCACCTAAATAATAAGGCAACTGCTTTAATACTGATGCGCCTTTACCGTAGGTAATACCGTCAAAATTTGATAAAGCAACACCCGTAGAAGCAACCGGTAGTTCTATCGCATGAGTGTTCACTGAGTCATCAGTGCGG
Source organism: Colwellia sp. BRX10-9 (assembly GCF_014077405.1). NCBI lineage: Bacteria > Pseudomonadati > Pseudomonadota > Gammaproteobacteria > Alteromonadales > Colwelliaceae > Colwellia > Colwellia sp. BRX10-9. The sequence continues at coordinate 15,546 of NZ_JACGVV010000037.1, forward strand.
TAAGCCCATTGTTTAGTACCAGAGTAGAATACATCCCAGTTGTTCTCAAAGTCGCTGGCTTCTGCAATAGCTAAGTTGGCCATATAAGTAGCAAAACTTTCATTTAACCATAAGCCGTTCCACCAGCGCATGGTGACTAAATCACCAAACCACATGTGTGCCATTTCATGAGCAATAACATTAGCAAGACTCATACGAGCACTGGTTGATTTCTCTCCACGTGCAATATAGCCTTCATTGAATGTAACCGCAGCAACGTTTTCCATAGCACCGGCATTAAAGTCAGGTGCGACAATTTGGTCATATTTGCCAAAAGGGTATTGCACATCGAAGTACTTATTGAAGAAGGCAAAACTTTGTTTGGTTGGAATAAACCATTCGTCAGTTTTAACGTATTCGGCTAAACTTTGACGAGCAAATAAACGCAATTTCATCCCTTCAAAATCATCTTCCCATACAGAGTAATTACCTGCATGAAGAGAGAAAACATAAGAAGAGAATCTTGCTGAAGCAGGAAATGACCATACTTTGTTATCACCGTTTTCGCTAATAGTTGTTTCGCGAGTGGCGCTAATTATTTGCCAATGAGCGGGAGCGGTCACTTGTATTTCGTAGCTGGCTTTTAAATCAGGTTGATCAAAGTGAGGAAATAATCGGTTCGCGTCATAAGGTTCAAAATCGGTGTATAAGTAAACTTCACCATTTTTAGGGTCAACAAAACGATGGAAACCAGAGCCGTCAGTAGAGTAAGGACGCTGGTAATCTATAGTAATACTTTGCTTACCCGCAGTTAACTCGCTAGCAGGAATAGTGATAAACCATTTTTCATAGCTAAACTTAACTACTTTGCCATTAACTTTTAATGACTTTATAGTACCTTCATCAAAATCTATGGTTAAATCATTTTGATTGTTCTCTACTAAGTCAAAGAGTAATTCGGTAGAGCCAGAAAAACTTTCGCTTTTATTATCAATCGTCACACTTAACTTATAGCTAACGTTGCTGACTTGTTTAGCACGCATCTCAGCATAAACTGCTTCAAGTGATTCACTTTGAGTGCGTAATAAACTTGTTTGTTGTTGTACGGTTTCAGCGACTGCTGAGTCGCTTGCTGTGTCTGCTTTTTCACAGCCCATCAGTGCAACACTTGAGCCAATAATAGCAATGGACAGCGCCTTAGCTATTTGAGATTTATTTAATGTCATTTACCCAGATCCTACTTTATTATTTTTAAGATTTCCTAGTGGAAACACTTTTCATTGTAAATACCTCAGTATTTATATCATATAAGCGGGGGAAATTTACTTCAGTCATCGCGTAAATAATGGAGTTGATCGAATTTCAACTGATTTTTAACAAGGCTTGCTTTTTATCAACTTATTTTTATCTACTTTTTTAATTAAAACAGAGTGGTATTAGTATTTTCTTAGTATTTATTCATGTCAAATAAGTGTTGTTTGTTATTCACTTTTTATTGTTTTTGTTTGCTGCTTTATGTCAAAAGTTAATTGTGCTGAGTAATATTGATCAACGCGATGAGCATTTATTGTAATAAGGAGATTAAAATGCCGACGTTCATCTTATTTTCTATCTGTTCAAACGAATAAACCTTGTAAGGGGACGTTACTTCTCTTTATTATAATCAGGAGCCATTAATCAAAAGAAATAATAATGAACATAAAAAGAACCCTAACAAGCATCGCAATAATAAGTACTATGGCCCTTTCTGGTCATAGTTATGCAGATACCGCTGAAAAAGATCAAGCAAAGAAAGTTTCATCATCAACCTGGCTAAATTTATCTGAAAGTGAGTTAGTTGCCGTTGAAAAATATGCGACCGATTACAAAACTTTTATTTATCAAACACCAACAGAATTGACCTTTGTTACAGAAACTATAAAACGTGCTGAGAAACAAGGTTTTAAGCGTTTGTCTGACAAAAGTAACTTAAAGCCAGGTGCTCGTTTTTATGACGTCAATCGTGACCGTACTATTTCATTAATTGTTATTGGTAAAAAAGGCCTTGAGCAAGGTACTCGTATTGTTGGCGCTCATATTGATTCACCTCGCCTAGAACTTAAAGGACGACCGCTTTATGAAAAAGAGAAGTTTGCTATGCTGCAGACTTATGTTCATGGTGGTATTAAAACCTATCAATGGGTCAATATCCCTTTAGCGCTGGTTGGCCGCGTTGACAAAAAAGACGGGACAGTTGTTAATATCTCTGTTGGCTTTGATGAAAACGATCCTATTTTTATGGTACCTGATTTAGCCCCGCATGTTGATCATCCAAACAGGGATCGTAAAAGTCGTGATGTGATCAAGAAAGAAGAACTTGATGTTATTATCGCAGCTAAGCCTGACTTAGATAAATCAATAAAAGAATTAATTACCGATTTCTTAAAAACAGAGTATGACATTTCAATCGAAGATTTAGTGTCTGCTGAATTAGCCTTAGTACCAGCAACTAAGCCTCGCGATGTTGGCTTTGATCGCAGCATGATCGCTGCTTATGGCCAAGATGATAAGGCAAGCTCTATTGCCGCTGTTACTGCCATCTTTGAACAGAAAATTCCAGAGTATACCTCAGTTGCCTTTTTAGTGGATAACGAAGAAGTGGGCAATATTAATAATACCGGGGCAAGCTCAACTTATCTTGTTGATATGTTAAGTGGCTTGTTATACAACCAAATGGGTGACGATTATAACGATTACCAGTTACGTAAAGTTTTGCGTAATACCAAAGTTATTTCAGCGGATGTTAACCCGGGTGTTAATCCTAACTGGGCTGGTGTTTGGGAATTAGGCAATGCGCCACGTTTAGGTAACGGTATTAACTTGAAACTTTACGGTGGTGGTTTTAATGCTAACTCAGAGTACATGGCATGGACGCGTAATTACTTAGATAATAATAAAATCAAATGGCAAACATCGACTTATAAAGGTAAAGCTTCTGGCGGAACTATTGGTAGCGATTTGTCTAATGACAATATGGAAGTAATTGATTTTGGTGTACCCATTTTGTCAATTCACTCTCCTTATGCGGTAGGTTCAAAAGTTGACTTATATTCATTATATAAAGCTATGTCGGCTTTCTATCAGCAAAAATAAACTTAACACTTAATTTCAATATCAAAAGATCAGCATTTGCTGATCTTTTTTCTTTATATAAAGCTAAAATATCATTTTTTATAATGAATACAAGACTCGATGATATTAGTGCTTTAAGTCTTAGTGGTGATTACTTTATAATTACTGTAATGGATCGCTAAACTTAGGAAGAATTCTTGATATGCTATTAAAATTATTTCAGCTACAAAACCGCCCAATAAACTCATTGTTAAACAATTATAAAAAAACACTTTTATTACTGCCTATCTTTTTGGGTATACAAGCATGTGGAGGAGGTGGTGGCAGCGATAATACGACCCCAACAGCGCCAAAAAGTTATGCTTTTTCATTAACGTCTACACTGACCAATAAATGTGGCGAAAAACTACCGTTTGTTGATGTTGAGTTGTTTATTCAAAATAATGATTGGAGTGTTGTTACAAAGTTACAGCCAAACGATGATGGACTTTTTAGTTTTTTATCAGACAATGAACTCATCAATTACACACTTGTTGCTAAAACTCAGCAAGAAGGAAAAGTGGAAGGTTTAGATTTTGTTAGCTTTCATCAGGTAAAAGCAACAACGCCCGCCATTTATCAGGCAGAACATATCAGTAAAGTTGTTGATGCTAATTGTGAATGTATCACTCGAAATGTTGAAGTGTCACATACCCCTATCTCTGATATTACCCAAGTAACCAGCTCAGCAACATTTACCAGCACTGAAGCTGTAGACTCACAACGCACTAACTTTATTAATGTTGAAGCTTGCCGAGCAATTGATGGCGCTTGGCCACTACATTCTTTCTCGCTTGTTGGTACTGGAAATAACAGTAACGTTCTGGGTGCTGCTGGCTTTATTGATGATTTTAGTCAAACAGCCGTTAATAGCGACAATCAAGCTGTATGGCAACTTTCAGCTTTCGCCGCTATTGAACAAATTGGCTTAAATAAAAATCATCAGCCTTTTACAACACAACAGTTATTTTTAGGGCAGGCGCATTTTGCAACAAGAGTTCTTGAAGATGATAACTCAGTTGATTTATTTAATAGCCATCTTTATGTTTCAGAAACTGTTTATCAATCAAATGCTGAGGTTATTTTATCTGAAACTGATTCTGCCTTTGGTCAAATAAAAATATCGAGCCAGCACCAAGTTATTTCTTCAGCTTTTAACACTAGTTTTGCCTTAGCGGCTGCAACGAAAAAACCAGATGTTGATGATATTTATTTCTCAGAAATCAAATCAGACTGGAGTTATGATTACAGTAATGTTGCTAATTATCCTTTGGCTATAATTACCGTCAATTATCAAGCTTACCACCCCGAAAATAATACACCTATGCCAGCTAAATGGACAAGTTATGGGCGAATTACTGGTCAATTACCCGTAACTACAGCTTTACCTGGTTATGAAGGTATTATTAATGATGAGACCCTTGTATTGGGTACCAGTACAGATTTGGTACAAAGTGAAGATACTGATAAATATGAAAATTATTTATTGTATTATCAAAATGAAAATAATAACTCTTTTGCTAATAATGTAAAAAATTATCACATATCAATAAAAAAATAAGGTTATCTTTATATGAAAACGGCGCTATAAAGCGCCGTTTTTTATTAATACACGTTACTTTTAGCCATTAATCTACTGCTTGTTTCGCTCTAACAGGATTTGCATACATAGTTAATAACCAATGCTGCTGCTGTTCAGTTAAATCAGACATCCTGCTATTTAACTGATTCATTACGCTTTGCTTAATGTCATCTTGCTGGTGAAGCTGGGCATAAGCCGTTAAGTTGCTGTCATATAATTTATAGTTACTGATAATCTCTTTATCAATAGCTTTTGCAACGGCTTTACTATCGGCATAGTCGCCTTTAATCGCGTGGCAGAACTCAACATGAACACGACCTTTTTTCCCCATTAACCCTTGTGTAATACTATTTAAGTCTTCGTTTTCTTTCTTTTTATAACACCCCGTTGCTTCTCGTTCTGCAAGTTCGATGGCTTTATCTCTATCACAGGGATCAAATTCATACGAAATTGAAACAGGTACAATATTAATTTCATTTAAATAGTCTGCAAGCGGCGTTTGCTTGTCTTTGTTTAGTAATAACATTGAAATTAAAGCCGAGTTGGTTTTGTCTATCCCGTCTTTAGCACGACCTTCTCGCTGCGCTATCCAGATGTTTTGTTGGCGCTCATAAACTGTATGGTGAATATAGGCTGATAATTGCTTTGACGCATTGAGCATGGCACGTTTTGACTCTTCACTGCGTTTAACAATGAAGCTTTTGTTAATACGCATTAAGTCAGCAACCCAAGGTTGATGCAATAAGTTGTCGCCAACTGCTGCCTCAACGGTATTAATGCCGCTGTTGTACAACGCCCAATTAATTAATGCGACATCAAGTACTATGTCTCTATGATTACTGATAAACAGCATAGGTTTACTTGTATCAATTTTCTCTAAACCATGAAAAGTAAAACCATCGGTACTTTTTTTTACTAGGTGATGCAAGTACTTTGCTACTTCACGTTGAATGTCTTCGATGTTATGAAACTTACTCACGCGTAACTTTAACGTCCATTTTACCACTGAGCGACAAATTACCGGTAGAAGCTTGTACAGTCGAGGCATTTTAAAACTAGCAATAGAAGAAAGTAGCCCTTGGTCATTAATCAGTTTTCGGATCACAGTTGCAACCTCATCATCACGATAAGGGCGAATATCATCAAACATGTAAGGTCTCTTTACTGCTTAACAGCGATTAATTAACTTAAAAATTGGCGGATATTATAACCGCTTTTTAAATGAAAAGACTCCTATTGTTTATGCTTTACTTTTTTAAATAATATAATTTCATTAGCTTAGGGGTAAATAATAATATTAATATAAAAAATGAAGCAAAATCCAAATAAAATGTATAATTTTTGCTACAGTTAATTGTGTAAGCTCTTTTATGAATTAATTTATATTTTTTTCATACTAAGGCCTTGCGTTTTTCGACTTTACCCTCAAGTCTTAAATAGAGCAATAAACAAAAGGAATACCTATGAAAATAAATCTTTCAGGTCACCACGTAGATGTTACCGATGGTGTAAAAGAACATATCGATGAAAAATTCTTAAAAATTTCTAACCATTTTCCAACGCTGATCTCATTAGACATTATTCTTTCAAAAGAGCATGGAAAATATGGAGCAGAAATAACAACAAATTATGAAGGTGGTCGTATTGCTGTATCAGCAGAAGACGATGTCATGTTTCCCGCAATTGCTAGTGTAGCCAAAAAGCTTGATGCCGCACTTAAACATAGAAAAGGCCAATTAAAAGCAAATTTACACAGTAAGCCTGTTTCAGTTACGCCTGAAATTGCCCATGAGAAAGTTCAAGAAATGAATTTGAACTAATTTCAAAGTAGTTATACTTAAATGTTTACGGGAGCTATTGCTCCCGTTTTAGTTTCTAGCTTATTATTATCATTATGAATGGTATACTTAACGTGTGAATAAATAAGGTAGTAGAAGTAAAATATGTTGGCCCTTTCAAATAATGTCTGGTTAGATCAAAATGAACTCGAGTTAACCGCTATTCGTGCACAAGGGGCGGGAGGACAAAATGTCAATAAAGTATCATCAGCGATTCATTTACGCTTTGATATTAAGGCATCGTCTTTACCTGATTTTTATAAAGAACGTTTATTAGCATTAAAAGATAAACGTATCACTAAAGAGGGAATTTTAGTTCTCAAGGCGCAACAGTATAGAACACAAGAGAAAAATCGTGAATCTGCGCTTGAGCGTGTTGTTGAAGTGATTAAATCAGCAATGGTTATTCAAAAGGTTCGAAGAGAAACTAAACCATCAAAAAATTCCAAAAAAAGACGCTTAGCGGGTAAATCTCACCGCGGCAATGTAAAAGCACTCCGCGGCAAGGTCACTGACTAGTTAAGATATTTTCATTTTACGTCGTAAGCCGACTAAAGATAATGCCAGTAATGCAAAGTAGGATAAGCCACCGCCACCGCTACTATCACTTGAACTGCTCTCCTGATTAATCAGCGTATTTTTTACCGGAGATAGGCTTTCAGCCGTTGTGGTTGAACTATTTGAAATGGTAACAGTACGAATAGTTACAAAATTTTCATTTGCAGGTACAAAATTACTATTAGCACATTGCTCGTCGGTATAGTCTGGCATTGGTATACTTTGACAAATGGGTAACTGAGCTATTTTATCGATATTATCCATACCTTCAATCACTTCACCAAACACCGTAAAACCACCATTTTGTCTATCTAAAATAGCGCTATTATCTTTATAATTAATAAACCACTGACTGGTTGCACTATTGGGACTGTTTGCTACTTTTGCCATCGCGACAGTTGCTCTAACATTTGAATACAATGGCTCATTTTTTACAGAACTATCAACATCAATGGCCGTTAATGGAAAGTTTCCGTTAAATTCAAAGCCTCCCGCTTGCATAATAAAGTTAGGCACTAAACGATGAACAACAGTATTGTTGAAATCCCCGTCATTAATGTACTTTAAAAAATTTTCTACTGTTTTAGGCGTGGTTTGATCGTGTAAGTTAATTTTGAAATTCCCTTGAGAAGTTTCAAATTCAACAATTGTCGCATTACTCGATACTGATAATAGTGTCGCAATAGAAAATGCACCCGTTAGTACGAGTGATTTAGGAGAAGTTTGATACATAGTAACCTTAAATTTATTAGGGATAATAATAGTTGAATACAATGCTAGAGATACTAAAAGTATTAGTCTAAAACAACAAGAGCTTTTCTTACCTGTAAATTTGAGTTTGTGGTTGTAGCGTTTTTTTTCAGCATATCAATGAGGCTATAAAAGCGGTGAGAGCTGATAACGTATATCGTTATTAACGACATACGTTAAATAAATCCCAGTATATTTGAGATTAAAATAAAAAAAGTCGTCTGAATTTACCTAATGTGATTTAAAATCTGAGCAAAAAGTACCAGTAGTTAACAAACATTTAAAGTGAATGAAAAAAACGATTAGTGCGTGGTAAAAAGTTATTATTGTAATCTAGAGAAAAAGCTACTTGACTAGATTTGCCAACAATTTCCTTCCTTGGCACTAAGCCAATTACCCGTGAATCTGCACTATTATCTCGGTTGTCGCCCAGAACTAGATACTGACCAGTAGGCACTATAACTTGGTTGAAGTTATCCAATTGTGACGCCAACTTACTGGTTCGAATAAAATGTGGCTGGCCATTGATCGTCTCAATCTTGTCGTGGTAATTGTTCGATGGCAGGTTTGTTGTTGATTCTTTTTTGTAGCTAATCACTTGGTTGTTTATAATTAATTTATTGTTTCTCATAGTAACTGTATCACCTGGAACACCAATTACACGTTTTACTAAACGTTTATCTGAGACCACTGAATCAAAAATAATGATGTCATTGGTTTGTGGTTCGGAAAGTGTAACAAGAGAAATATGAGTGAAGGGTAAGCGAATATCATAAGCCATTTTATTAATAAAAATTCTATCGCCTTCAACAATTGTTGGTTTCATCGAACCTGTAGGTACGTCACTCCAGTCAGCGACAGCGCTACGAAAAACTAACATTAAACCAATAAAAATAAATAATAACTTATTTTCTTTCCATAGTTTCTTGAGACTATTTTTCATTTTATTTCCTTTTAAATATTGATGACACAGGTATAGTTATTAACAGAAAATCTTAGTTTATTATGACCATTATTTTTTGATTTGTTGCTTATGAAATGTAACGGATTATGACAACTTTACTGTTTAACAAGGAAAGAGCTCATGAATAATGCGTTAATAATAGCTTTGTATAACTTTTAAAAAGTAAACTTCGTTGGTCACTTCACTTGCTAGTGTGAAACTTATTTAGTGTTCATATCACTATAGGTTTCGAGCTTAAACTATGGATCGCTAAGGTAGACTAGATAAAATCAAACGTTAACTTGAGAACAAATAAAAAATTATTATTTACTTGAATTTTTTATTAAAGCTAAGGAGAATTCCTGTAGAATTTACCTGTATTTGTAAAGTAACTAACCAAAACGATTATATTAATGACTAAAAAGATAAAAGTACCGTTAAAACATAAAAACGCTGAATCAGCTGAGATAACCTTAGGTTTAACCGATCCTAAAAGCCCAAGTAATGTTGGTGCTGTAATGCGCGCAGCAGGATGTTATCAAGTTGATAGCGTACTCTACAGTGGTGTTAGGTATGCAAGAGCTGCGAAATTTCATACCGACACACAAAGTGCCAGTAAAAAAATACCTTTAATTGGTGTTGAATCTTTGGTGGAAAGTTTACCCGAAGGGAGCAAGCTAATATGTGTTGATTTAATTGAAGGAGCGGTGCCATTGCCGGCCTTCATTCACCCTAAAAATGCTATGTATGTGTTTGGCCCTGAAGATGGCACTATTAGTCAGGCTGTTATCGATAAAGCTGATGCTGTGGTATATATTCCAACGAATGGTTGTATGAACTTGGCAGCTACAGTAAATGTTTTACTTTATGACCGCTTAGCAAAGTCTGCAATAGCTATTGGTGACGATGAACTTATCCGAAAAAGTAGAGATACAAATAACACGGTAAAAGTGAAACAGTAAAATGGCTTGTTAATAGTGTTAACCTAACGGTTTGTTCATAAAACAAACAAAAGAATTAATAAAGTCGATAAAAAACTTGACTCTTTCTGTCAACGATATACAATGCACGCAGCTAGAAAGTACTACCTATATTTATGTACCAAGTTTCGAAGTTATGTTAGTAGCTCGTCCTGTTTAATAAGTCATAGCAACACTCTCAGCATCATCGTTTTAGTGAATTAAATTTATTTAATGGCTAAAACAAAATTAAGATTAATTATATTAAACAAATAGGATACTATTATGTCTACAACTACTGGTACAGTAAAATGGTTCAACGAGTCTAAAGGTTTTGGTTTCATCGAGCAAGAATCTGGTCCTGACGTTTTCGCACATTTTTCTGCAATCTCTGGCGACGGTTTCAAAACTCTAGCTGAAGGCCAAAAAGTACAGTTTACTGTAACTCAAGGTCAGAAAGGTCCTCAAGCTGAGAACATTCAAGCTCTTTAATTTTGTATCTTGAGCTAACTTAGGTTACCTCATACAAATAAATTGCTAAAAAGGGTAAGACTTATGTCTCACCCTTTTTTTGTGGGAAAAATTTAGTTTCAACGTTTAAAACTTAAGATATGCTTTCAGCTTACCAAGCTCTATCTACTTCGAATAATTTTAAATACGATTATGCACAAGTTAATGCCGTTGCCAAACTTGATGATCTTTCTGAACAAATCTATCAACATGAGCGTAAATCTTGGCTTGCTAAACGACTGAAAAAATCGTCTGCTATTCGTGGTATTTATCTTTATGGGAGAGTCGGTCGTGGTAAAACCATGCTTATGGATCTCTTCTTTCAAAATTTAGCCGTTACAGCTAAAAAACGTATTCACTTTCATCGCTTTATTGAAGAAGTACACCAACAATTAAATTTATGTACAGGACAAAGTGATCCATTAACGTTTATTGCTAAGCAATGGGCTAAAAAGATCAAAGTACTGTGTTTTGATGAGTTTTATGTTTCAGATATTGGTGACGCTATGTTGCTTTCTGGCTTATTTCAGGCGTTCTTTCAACAAGATATTATTTTAATCGCTACCTCTAACTGTCGACCCGAAGAACTTTATCGTAATGGATTACAGCGCGAAATATTTATGCCTACCATAGATTTAATTAACGATTATTGCCAAGTGTTATCGGTTGATGGTGCTGTAGATCATCGCTTAGACCGTTATGATGAAACCGCAATCGCATATCGTGACTATACTTACCCATTAAATAACAAAACGCTTAGACAAAGGTTTTTAGATATTACGGGTACTGTAGGCACTTCAGGTAATATAACCGTTAACCACCGTAAAATCCCTTTTCAAGCGAAAACAGATACTATTATACTTTTTGATTTTTATGCACTATGTTCTGGTCCTAGAAGTCAGCGAGACTACATTAGCCTAGCTGATGATTTTAAATTAGTATTGCTTGACCAAGTTCCTCAATTTGATGGAGAGCGCATAACCTCTGTTATATCAGGCGTAGAAGATGACTATCAACGCGACGGTAAATTGTTAAGCCAACTTCGCCACTTAGATGATGAAGCTCGGCGCTTTATTGCTGTTGTTGATGAATTTTATGATAGAAATATACGACTTATTATTAATGCTGAAGTTGATATTATTGAGCTTTACCAAGGACAGCAATTAAGTTTTGAGTTTGCTCGCTGCCAATCCCGTCTCATTGAAATGCAACAATTAGCATATTAGCCACAAATGTGTTTATTTCACTAATAAATGGTATTTAATTTTCATTTTATTTTATGGTTTTATTGTATCTTATTGAATTTTATTGATTTTACTAGTTGGCACTAGTTTTGTAATGTCTATATTAAGTTAGGCATTATTTAATCGATAACAATCGAAGGGCATAATATGAAAACACTCATCGCAACAGCACTTATATTGGCAAGTAGCAGTACGTTCGCTTCCACCGCATCTTTTACAAATGACTCATGCAATGCAACAATATCTGGTGGTATTAAAATTACGCCAACCGCCATTGAATTCTCTAAAAGTAAACTGCCACTCTATAAAATTGTTGATAATGAACGATTATATGTCAATGGTGTTCAAGTTGACTTAACAGATAATCAGCAATCCTTGGTTCATGATTATTCGTCTGGCATTAGGGCTGCAGTTCCACAAGTAAAAAGTGTTGCATTGGATGCTATTGATCTTGCGAATGACGGCATTAACTTAGCGTTTAATGAGTTACTCGGTCAAGATAATACGCTCAGTGCTGAAATTACTAGTCAACTTTCAGAGATACGTAAAGAAGTTGATCTGGGCTTAACCAGTGATAATGACATTTATTTTGATGAGGATGGTTTTTCAGGAGAAAACTTTTTCAACGAAGATTTTGAGCAACGTATTGAAAGTGCAATAGAAAAGACGGTGCAAAATTCGATTGGTAGTTTAATGATAGCGGTAGGGCAACAGATGCTTTTCTCTGGTGGCGATATGAACGCTTTTGAATCACGTATGGAGGATTTCGGTGAAAAAATGGAAAACGAAATGGAATCTCGTGGTGAACAAATTAAAAAAAGTAGTGAGGTACTTTGTCAATCTGTTGTCGACATCGATGCACTTGAAGACAGGTTAACTAACGAAATAATAGTGTTAAAAGACTTTAATTTATTAACCACTACAGTTTCATCTAAAAACGCTAAAGAACTTATGTAATTTTAACTAAATACGGATAAACTTCTCTAGCGCCTATTATAGCATGGGTGTGTCTTTCTCTAATCATTGACAATAAACAAGTAAATAATTCAGTTACTTGTTTTTTGTCAATCGAACCATTGACTTAATTAACTGCCATTTGTCATCTGTGACTGCTCGTCAGCCCAAGAAAGTGCTTGGTTGTAATCTCTAATGACTTTTTCCTTTTCTATACCTAACTTCTTCATAACAATAGTGGTTTCATCCCATTGTGCATGTTCAATGTACTCTAATAACTGGATTAATTCAGCCAATACGCCTTTCTTAGTGAGTAAAGAAATCTTTATCTCTTGCGCAAGTGGTAACTTTTCTAAAACAGTTTCAAGTTTTTCATCTAAAATGGCATCAATTAATGATAATAAGCCCGTTAAGAAAGCAATAGATGAATCTATTGGAGCATTTATATCCTTTGAGACAAGTTCACAAAATTTAGCACGAGCCATCGCTGAATTAATTAACTCTGAAGGTTTGTCAGGGTTAACATTTATAGCAAACATCAAACCTAAAAATCTCTTTAATTCTTGTGACCCTAGTGTTACAAGTGCTTGTTTTATTGTTGATATTTCATTGCGTCTGCGAAATATTGCCGAGTTAACATATCTTAATAGTTTATAAGAAAGTGTTACATCGCGTTCAAAGACTGAAGTAATACTGATTAAATCTAATTCGGGTTTTGATGTTTCATAAAGTAACTCAGCCATGGCAATCTGTGATGGAGATAGACTTTTAGTTTTTATCATCTCAGGCTTAGCAAAGAAAAAACCTTGGAATAGTTCAAAGCCTAATTCTAGTGCTTGATTATACTCGTCGTAAGTTTCAACTTTTTCTGCAAGCAATTTAATATCAGGGAAATTAGTAATCGCTTGTTTAACTTCTTTAATTTCTTCAATAGTGGATATTTGCCAATCTATTTTTATTATTTTGATATAAGGGAAAAAATGTATCCACACTTTTTTATGTTCATAATCATCTAGCGCTAATGTATAACCTTGTTCATAAAGGTCTTTGCAAATAGCTAATAGCTTTTTACCCGGCTTAACGGTTTCAAGAATTTCAACGACGACTTCATCAGTGGTCAGCATATTTGCGTAACCAAGACTTAATGTTTCAAGGGTAAAATTAATAAAGGCGGGCTTATTACCAGTAAATTCTCCTATACCTAAGTTAAATTTACTTGCTTCAATCATTTTTGTGGTGGCTTCATCGCCATCGATATCAGGAAAAACGTTGTCAATGCTGTCTCTAAATAGCAATTCATAGGCAAAAAGTTTTTTGTCTTTATCTAGAATGGGTTGCCTGGCGGCATAAAAATACATAAAAGTTCCTGATCTTTTCGTAACTATATTGAATATATTTGAAAAAGGAGAAATTAGCATCAACTATTTTTATATATTAGTTACTGGCATAAAAACATTACATGGATAATACCTTTAATATAGTTGAAAAGAATAAAAGTATAGTAATAGCAAAATATCTAGTCATACTAGCTTATTCTATTTTTTGCTTAGTAACAGAACTTTTTAACATTTTTTTTACTTAGTAAAAATATAATACTACTTTCGGAGGTTAATTTGGCATTTGGTACATTATTTTCTTTAGGTTTATATTTTATTGTTATGATCGGTATAGGTTTATATGCCTTTAAAAAATCGACCAGTGACGCAGCAGGTTATATGCTAGGAGGGCGTAATCTAAGTCCTTCAGTGACGGCTCTTTCCGCTGGGGCTTCTGACATGAGTGGTTGGATGCTAATGGGCATACCAGGTGCTATGTATGTGACAGGTTTAAGCAGTATTTGGATCGCCGTAGGTTTAGTAATTGGTGCTTATTTTAATTATTTAATTGTTGCGCCTCGTTTGAGAACTTATACCGAAGTAGCAAATGATTCGATAACTTTACCTGATTTCTTTGAAAACCGTTTTAATGATAAGCGCCATTTGCTTCGCGTAGTTTCATCAATTGTTATTATTGTCTTTTTCACGCTTTATACTTCATCAGGTATCGTTGCTGGTGGTAAATTGTTTGAAAGCTCTTTCGGATTAGATTATGAAGTTGGGCTCTACGTTACCGCAGGTGTTGTTGTACTTTATACTATGTTTGGTGGTTTTTTAGCCGTAAGCTTAACCGATTTTGTGCAAGGGTGTATTATGTTCGTAGCGCTTGTGCTGGTACCTTTTGTGGTCATAAGCGACATTGGTGGCGTACAAGCAATGAATGATGTTATTCATTCTATTGATGCTGAAAAGTTTAATATGTTCAATGGTGTTAGTGCGCTGGCGATTATTTCAGCGATGGCTTGGGGCTTAGGTTATTTTGGCCAGCCACATATCATTGTGCGCTTTATGGCAATCCGGTCAGTTAAAGATTTACCTGCTGCTCGTCGTATTGGTATGACTTGGATGATCGTTTCTATTTGTGGTGCTATGGCAACTGGTTTTGCTGGTATTGCTTATGTGGCGAAAACGGGTACAGAATTAACCGATCCAGAAACTATTTTTGTATTATTTTCTCAGGTTTTATTTCACCCTCTCATTTCTGGCTTTTTATTAGCCGCTATTTTAGCTGCTATAATGAGTACCATTTCTTCTCAATTATTAGTGACATCAAGCTCATTAACCGGTGACTTTTATCAAGCGTTTCTAAATAAAGATGCTACTGATAAACAGCTTGTTTTTGTTGGCCGTTTATCTGTACTTCTAGTTGCTATTGTTGCGATATCATTAGCTTATGACCGAAATAGCTCTATTTTAAGTTTGGTTAGTAATGCTTGGGCAGGATTTGGCGCCGCATTTGGACCACTAGTTATCTTAAGTCTCTACTGGAAAAAAATGAACAAGCAAGGCGCTTTAGCAGGTATGTTAACGGGCGCTATAACCGTTCTTATTTGGATTTATGCTCCGATAACTGTCGGTGGTGAACTATTGAGTTCAGTGATGTATGAAATTGTTCCTGGTTTTATACTTTCAACAATAGCGATTGTTGTGGTGAGTAACTTTACCGCGGCACCTGATGAATCTGTTGAAAAAATGTTTGATGAGATGCTAGAGCAGCACAACATCGATTAATGGTATTGTAAACTCGCTCAAATAAAGCCCGTTATTGATGTTCAATAACGGGCTTTTTATGTTCAGGATGAACGGTCATGATTTTTGTTCCTGACAAATCATAAGTACCTCCATCCCTGGAGGCAATAGTGTGGTGCCAAGGATGGCAAGGAACGTATATGTTCAGGATGAACGGTCATGATTTTTGTTCCTGACAAATCATAAGTACCTCCATCCCTGGAGGCAATAGCGTGGTGCCAAGGATGGTAAGGAACTTATATGTTATTTTAGTCTCTATTTTAATGAGGTGTGTACTAGATACTGAAACGAGTTCAGCATGACGATCTTGATATCTGTTGCTTGAATTGAGGTAAGTACTAGATACTGAAACGAGTTCAGCATGACGATCTTGGTATCTGTTGCTTGAATTGAGGTAAGTACTAGATACTGAAACGAGTTCAGCATGACGACTTTGGCTTCTGTTGTTTGGGAGAACAGTACTAGATACTGAAACGCGTTCAGCATGACGACTTTAGCTTCTGTTGTTTGGGAGGTGAGTACTAGATACTGAAACGCGTTCAGCATGACGATCTTGGCTTCTGTTGTTTGGGAGGTCAGTACTAGATACTGAAACGAGTTCAGCATGACGACTTTAGCTTCTGTTGTTTGGGAGGTGAGTACTAGATACTGAAACGAGTTCAGCATGACGATTTTGGCTTCTGTTGTTTGGAGGTGAGTACTAGATACTGAAACGAGTTCAGCATGACGACTTTAGCTTCTGTTGTTTGGGAGGTGAGTACTAGATACTGAAACGAGTTCAGTATGACGACTTTGGTACCTGTGGTGTGGAGGTGAGTACTATATGCTGAAACGAGTTTAGTCTGGGAATTTTAGTATTAATATTACGGTTTCAGTGCAAGAGCAATGGAGTTTTAATAAGAGGGTATTAAGAACGTCGTCGCCATGGTTTCATGTGCGACGACGTTAACAGTAAAATATTATTTTTATGACTTAAATAGACCAGCTAATATTTTTATCGATGGCTGTTTGCCACTGCGTAAGCGATTCACTTTTGTCAGCAACTACAATAATATTACTGTTTTTAAAGTGTTGGGATTTTCCTATTAATTTATCTGTTGAAAAATCAGCGGTAAATTCAAGCTCTTCATTATTGGGAACAATAAAAACAGTGACCATGCTTGTTGCACCTTGAAAAACTAAGTGTAGGCTTTTCATGCCATCAAACCGGCAATAATTAGCAAACATTAATTTGCCTATGCTATCTGTAAAACTGCCATTAAACGTCGCCATTTTGTCGTTAAGAGAGGCTAAGCTCACATTTGCAGTTGAAGTGTTAGAAAAATGTCCTTCTTCATGGGCAATATGAGCTATCGCATAATCTCCTAGGTTGTTATAGGCATTAGAAAACTGCATAAAATTAATCGTTAAACCCATAACAAAGGCAACAGACGCAGCTAAAGCTAAACGCACACGACTTTTACGTTTTTGCTGCTGATGACTGGCCATTGTTTGACGTAAAATAAGTTTATCGCTTAAGCCTGTAGGTACTTCAATATTTAACGCTTGAAAGAGTTTACTGTCTAAACTTTCAAGTTCTTGTGTAAAATTTTGCTTGGCAGGGTCACTGTGAATTGCAGCAAGCATATCTTCATCACGTGTATTTGGATCTGCATAAATACGACGTCTAAATTGCAAATCATCCATTGTATTGACCTCTAACTTTGGGAGTATTATCTAAAGCTTCTTTTAATTGATTACGCGCTCTAAACAACCTTGTCATCACGGTATTCTTATTTAAATCGAGCTGTTTAGCTATTTCTTCACCTGAAAAACCACCAATAATTTGTAAAACTAATGGCTCTCGGTATTCTTCTGGCATTTGTGCTATTTTTTCACGCAGCCAATAGTTTTCAATTTCTTGCTCGCTACTTGTTGATTTAGTATCGGTAATAGTGGCTTCTTCATATTCACTCATATCAAATCGTTTACGTTCGAAACGACGAGCATTCTCTCGTCGTAAAATTGTGATCAACCATGACTTAGCTGCTTTTTCATCTTTTAATGAATCTAAAGCTCGCCATGCCCGTAAAAATGTCTCTTGCACTAAGTCTTCAGCCACATGTTTGTCGTGACATAGCCAATAAGCATAACGGAATAAATCGTCATGCAAAGCTTTAACTAGTGCTTCATATCTAACTTGTTTTGTTGCCATGTTGTAAGAGACCTGAGCTGACATTATTTTATTTCGCTTTTAAAAATATATTTCATTTTTATCTTGGATTCAGAGTTAAAACCTTAGCTTCATTTACTTTTAATCCTTGCTTATTAATAGCTTGAATTAAGCTTGTTAAGGCCTTTCCTTGCCAATTTTTTTGCTCTTTCCCATAATAACATTGCTGTAACAACTCAATTTCGTCCTGAAATTTATTATTATTAATTTCAATTAACGCATCATCAAGTGTTGCTGTTATTTTGTTACCTGCTTTTGCTTGTAAGGTATTTATCCATGGCGATATTAAAGCGAGCACTTCTAAGCCCTGATTTTTTTTACAGGCGGCTAATAAACATAAGTAAGGATTATTATTTCTATTATCAATCTTCGTTGTTTTTACTGTCAATGGTTTAGAGCGTTTTGCACTGATAAACCACGCTAAAGCAGTAAGTAGCCATAAGGTTAAAAATAGCCATTGTAGCCAGGATGCTTGAGTAACAACAATTGTCTCCGTTGGAATAAGTACTTTGTTTTGCTGATTTTTCATGACAGCTGGAGCTGTGTTAAGCTCGCTATTAGGTAAAACTGTAATTTTTTGAGCAGCAATTGTAGCGATTTGATAACGGTTAGTGACGGTGTTCCACCACGGAATACTTATCTCCGGTAGCTGATATTCGCCAGGCTTACTGGCAACAATGGCAAAATTTCTAACTTTTTGGCTAACCAAATGGCCACTGCTCATGCCGGTATGTAATTGAGCTTGGTCTGGATAGACTTTCAGGCCTTTGGGCACCGTCATCTCTAAAAGTGGCAATTGTTCTTCGGATAAACCTGCTGCAGTTAAGGTAATGATGCGCGTAATCGGCTCGCCTACTTTGAACGTTGTTAAATCAGGTTGCCAGTCTTGATGAATAGCCAGTAAATTACTCGGTAACCACGTGCCTTGAAATGTTTCAGGGATAGGACGAACTGACAGTTGAATTTCATCGCCAATGACACTAACAGGTTTAGTTTCTGAAAAGCTAAACATGTTATTTCTTCGCGTTGATGGCACTAATATTTCGCCAGAGAATAGCGGTGACTTTAACGTAAATTCACCACTATTTTTAGGACTTATTGCATAGGTTCTTTCAATAACTCGATAGCGACGGCCATTAATAATAGTATCTTCTTCTTTATCTTTTCCTATTTGAGTAATGCTGGCGCTTTCTAAGGTTGGTTCGCTTAAGCTGCCACGCTTCAATTCTGCAGCAAAGTGCAGCTTTACTGTTAAGGTTAATTGTTGTTGAACATAGACTTCTTTGGCCGATATTTCAGTGGTAATAAAAATGTCTTGTTGTTTGTCAGCAAGCGGATCATTTTCAGCTAATATTTGTACTTTTATGGCTTGAGAGTTTATGCCCGCAATGGTGAAAGGAGGAATAATAAAATCGCCTGCTGATTTGCCTATTAGTAAAGTAGTCCAGGTTGTTGTTTGTGTCGTTTTAAAATTAACCATACTGGTTTGAGAACTCACCGATGTTCTACCAACGACAAAGTCTTTTAATAACGCGGAGGTATTTAAAGCGTTGGTGTCGACATCGTCATCTATGGTGATTTTTAAAATAAAAGACTCATTAACCACGATAGGATTCTTATCAATAGTTGCACTAATTTGAGTTGCCGCAAACGCATTAGAGGTAAAAAGCGTATTACTGAGCAAAATAGTTAATAGGGCTATTATTGTTTGGGTCATTATTTTTACCATTGTTTTTTTCCTTTTGCGCGACTACTTCGACTATTACGGCGCTTTTGATATTCGAGCTGCATTTTGTTTCTCAGTAACATATAAGGATCATCAGTTACTTTGTTGAGTAATTGTTGGTGTTTTTGTTCGGTCTCTTCTGCTAATTGTTCGGCGGCACGAAGCTGAGCAGGTGTTTGCTCGGGTTGGCTTGGGTCGTCTTCTTTACCTTCCTCTTCTTTAGCTTGTTTTTCTTGCTCGGCTTTATCTTTTTGTTCTTGTTGAGACTTTTCTTGTTCGGTCTGCTCTTTGTCAGTCGCTTCTTTTTGATCATCTTGTTGCTCAGATTCACTTGGCTGAGCTGGATCTTCACTGTTTTTCTGCTCTTGATCTTTCCCCTGATTTTCTTGCTCGTTTTGTTCTTGCTGTTCTTGAT
>NZ_JACGVV010000027.1:0-68631 GCF_014077405.1 Colwellia sp. BRX10-9
ACAAAACTCACTATGTAAAAAAGTAATTAGCTTTACTATCGATGGATGAGCAATTGTGTAGTATATCGTTTGTGATTCTCGGCGAGTTTTTACCAAGCCGTCTTTTCTCAATCGAGCTAAATGCTGCGATAAACTCGACTGGCTCAAATCAATAAAACCATTAAGCTCTGATACCGACATTTCTTTCTCACCTAAATAGCAAAGTATCAATAATCTATTTTCATTACTCATCGCCTTCAGTAACTCAGCGGCTTGAGTTGCATTACCACGCATTTCAGCTATGTCTATTTGAGTTTCATTATTCATCATTTGGGTCTTTATTGTCAGCAAAAAGTAAATATTAATTGATATTACATTAGATAGTGCTAATATAAAAGTACATTACATTTATCTAATATAATAACTTTTCAGTTAAGGATCCCTTTTGAATTACACCAGACTGCTGCAACTCGCTATTGAGAAACCTAAACTTGTTTACACCTTAGTCTTATTAATGGTGGCAATTAGTCTGGCGATGATGCCAAACCTGAAAATAGATACCGACCCTGAAAATATGCTGAGCAGTGATGCGCCAGCACGTGTTTTTCATAACCAAACAAAAGCTGACTTTCAAATGCGCGATATGATAGTCGTTGGAATTGTTAGTAAAAATAGTATTTTTACTCCTAGTGCATTACAGGTTGTTGAGCAACTTTCAACAGAAATATTACAAATTGAAGGGGTTATTCAACAAGATTTATTATCCTTGAGTGTTGTTGACAATATTACCCAAGAAAAAAATAACCAAGGTGAAAATAACGGCATACGCTTTGAATATCTAATGAAGCAGGCACCGTCTTCACTCGAAGGCAGCTTAGCCATTCAACAAGCCGTAAAACGCTTACCTATGCTTAACAACACCATAGTTTCTGGAGACAACAAAGCGATAGCGATTTACGTGCCTATTCAAGCCAAAGACATGAGTTATAATATTGCCGAAAAAATTCGTACTATCAGTGGCAATTTTCCCGCAGAGTTGGTGGCTAATGTAGACTTTCATATCACAGGTTTACCTGTCGCTGAAGACCAATTTGGCTATGAGATGTTTGTTCAAATGGGTGTTGCAGCTCCACTTGCTGGTTTAGCTATTTTTGTTTTACTTTGGTACTTTTTTCGCAATTTTCCGTTAATAATTGCACCTATGGTGGTCGCGATGGCTACGGTGATTATAGTCATGGGCTCACTCATCGGTATGGGCTTTACTGTTCATATTATGTCATCAATGATCGCTATATTCTTAATGCCAATAGCAGTGGTTGACTCAGTTCATATTCTCTCTGAATTTGCTGAAAAATATAAAACAGGTGATGATGCCGGCGACGTTGTAAAAGGTGTCATGAAGCATTTATATACGCCAATGCTTTATACATCAATCACCTCTGCTATCGGTTTTTATTCGTTAATGCTAACCCCTATTCCGCCGGTAAAAGTCTTTGGTGCTTTTATTGGTACTGGTATTTTATTGGCATTCGCGCTGACAATTATTTACGTCCCTGCTTATATTTCTCGTTTAAAACCTGAAACTTTAGCCAAATTGCATGACGCTATAGTGCGTATGGAGAAAAAAGGCAGATTAGCCAATGTATTAGAACGGTTAGGCAGTTTTGCTACTCAAAAAACCAAGCTTATTCTTATCGGCTTTGTTGCCTTATTTTTAATTAGTATTGAAGGCGTTAGTCGTATTGAAATTAATGATAATCCTGTTAATTGGTTTAAAGCAGATCACGAAATAAGAATTGCTGACAAGGTGCTTAATGAACATTTTGCTGGTACTTATGATGCTTGGTTAGTGTTTAACAATAACGAGGGTGACAATAACGGCGAGGTAAAAAAATTCAAAGAAGTTCTGGCAACGTTTAACGCTGATTCAGCTAGCGCTAAAAAAATTCATACCTTTATAAATAACGTTAACTCGGCTAAAAAAGAGTCATTATTCAATCAGCATTTGTTGGTTTTATTAGATGACTTAACGTTTTCTGCCCCTGATAAAGACCAGATTATTATTGAGCAGTTAGTCAATATTGCTGATAGCGCTTTCAACGACAGCAAAGTATTTCTAGACCCCACGTTATTAAACTGGCAAAGCGACTTTCAACAAGCGTTACTAGCTACAGGTTTAGTTGGTAAAAGTAATGGCTTGGCTGATATCGTTAAAACGGTCAATCGTGAACTTTTCTCCGGTGAAGATAAAGACTTTACTTTGCCTGAAACAAGCAATGGCGTGGCGCAAACATTATTGCAATATCAGTCGTCACATCGTCCACAAGACTTATGGCATTTTGTCACTAAAGATTACCAAAAAAGTCTCTTATGGTTGCAAATGACTAGTGGCGATAATCAACACACCACCAAAGTTGTTAACTGGACAGAAACTTACATTACCAACAATCCAATGCCAAAAAATATTAGTTATCAATGGGCAGGTAAATCTTATTTAAACATTGTTTGGCAAGATGCGATGGTAAATGGAATGATCGACAGCCTATTGTCTTCATTTGTCATCGTTTTCTTGATGATGGTTTTACTGTTTCGGTCTTTCAAGTACGGTATTTTAGCCATGTTGCCGCTAACACTTACTATTTCGATGATCTATGGATTAATTGGCTGGATAGGTAAAGACTATGATATGCCTATCGCGGTGTTGTCGGCGCTCACATTAGGACTATCTATCGATTTTGCCATTCATTTTCTCCAACGTGCACAAGAATTAGAGAAAGAACTGGGCAGCTTAACACAAGCATTAACCGCAATGTTCCAAGAGCCAAGCCGAGCAATTTCACGCAATGCAATAGTTATTGCGGTTGGTTTTACCCCATTATTACTTTCACCATTAATGCCTTATATTACCGTTGGTTTTTTCCTGGCGAGTATTATGGCGCTATCGGCGTTAGTTACTTTAGTGCTATTGCCGGCATTAATGACCCTTTTTGCTGGTAAGCAAAACCTAAAAACTGAACAACTATAGGATATAAAGATGAAATATTTATCAAAACTATTGATACTGGTCTGCTCCCTTTCAAGTTTTGTTGGCCATGCTGGCGATCTAACCGATGCTAATAAAATTATTACTAAGGCAAATTTAGCCTCATATTATTCTGCTGATGATGGTAGTGCCCAAGCCCGTATGATTATTGTTGATGCGCAGGGCAATAAGCAGATGCGACAATTTACCATCTTGCGTAAAGACCAAACCGATTTAGGTAACCAAGACATTTTAGTGTTCTTCTCTCGCCCCACCGATGTCCAAGGTACGGTATTTCGTGTAGTTAAAAAAGTCACAAGCGATGACGACCGCTGGTTGTACTTGCCAGCACTAGATTTAGTAAAACGTATTTCAGCCGGTGATAAGCGTACTTCTTTTGTTGGCGCACATTTTTTTTATGAGGATGTTTCAGGCAGAAACCCCGCAGAAGATAACTTTACCCTGTTAAAAACTGATAACAACTTTTATACGATCAAGGCTCAGCCTAAAGATCTAAACAGTGTTGAATTTGATCATTATATTGTCAGTGTTGATAAAAACACTTTATTACCGATGCAAGTTGACTTTTATGACAGCCAAGGTAAAAAATCACGTTCTCTGCAAGTATTAAAAACTGAAGTTATTGATGGTTTTACCACGGTTATGCATTCAAAAATAACTCAACACTCCGATGGTAGCTATACTGAAATGCAATTTAGAAATGTTAAATATAATGTTGGCTTACCCAATGATATTTTTTCTGAGCGCAGTTTACGTAACCCACCGAAAGAGTGGTTAGATTAATAAGCTAAGGGTGATCGTATGAGCTCATCCTGACCCGTTTTAGCTGCTGAAATTAATTCAGTATCGTGATTATTATGAGTCTTTATATCGCTTAACAAAAAATGGACAAAATTATTGTGCAAAAATCAGTAAAAAATTTCTTTTTTCTAGTGACCAGCCTCTGTGTCGGTAGCGCAAGTTTTGCCGCTAATGTTCTCGCAAACGAAACAGATAATTGGGGTGATGAGTGGAGCGAAGCAGCAGTTTCACCTTGGAAGTTTTCAGGTTTTGTTGAAGCAGGTTATGGCTATTTATTACAGGATAATATTGTTGAGTCAAACGCATCATTAAGTGAAATCACCACACGCATTAATCTTGATTACAGTCATGAATCTTTTGAGCTGGTTTCAAAAGCAGAGTTAATTTATGACGATGTATTAAAAGATACTTTTTTGCAAACACGCGAATTAAATATCCGTTTTAGCCCCTCTGATAAAACAGATGTTAAGTTAGGTCGGCAAATTCTGACATGGGGTACCGGTGATTATATTTTCCTTAACGACTTGTTTGCAAAAAACTGGCAATCATTCTTCTCAGGACGTGATGACCAATATCTAAAAGCGCCTTCAGATAGTGCGAAAGGTACTTGGTATATTGGTCACTATTCACTTGATCTCACTTGGACTCCTGAGTTCACCCCTGATGTTTATATCACTGGCGAACGTTTTTCTTTTTATTCACCGCAAGGGCATGCCATAGTTGCACCCGCTGATAATTTTAGGGTAAAAAAAACCAATAAAGCACAATTTTCAGCGCGCCTTGCGACTAACAATAATGGCGTGGAATATGCCCTGTATGGTTATAAAGGTTTTTGGCCAACTCCCGTAGGTATTACAGAAGATAACAGTCAGCCATCACAAGCTTATTTTCCAGAAATGAATGCTTGGGGAGCCAGTGTTCGATTGTCATTAGCCGGCGGATTATTTAATGCTGAATATGCAAGTTATAACAGTATTGAGGATAATAACGGCACTAACCCTTTTATTGCGAATGGTCAAAATAGGTTTTTAGTGGCGTTTGAAAGAGAAGTAATTAAAAACCTGACCGCTAGCGTTCAGTTCTATGTTGAGCAAACCAAACATTATCAGCAATTTATTAGCCATTCTGCTACGCCAGCAACAGAAGTCGATGAAAACCGTCAATTATTAACCTTTCGCTTAACCTACAGAACATTGCAGCAAAAATTAATTTATAGCGTTTTTAACTTTTATTCTCCCACAGACAAGGATGGTTATCTTAAACCTTCAATAACTTATCGCTATAGCGATAAGTGGTTATTCTCGGCTGGGGCGAATTTATTTTGGGGTGAAGAAAAGTATACTTTTTTTGGTCAACATCAACAAAACAGCAATGCTTGGCTTAGAGTAAAAGCCCACTTTTAAATGACGCCAGCACTAAAGGCTCAATGTCTACAGAATTAATCTGACAATAACTTACAGTTTTTCAGCATATCCTAACAATTAGATCACTGAAACTTACCCGTAATAAGATGAGAATGGCTGTAAATCTTCTGTTGAGCTTATTATGAAAAAAATTATTATCGTCATCTGTTTTAACATTTTGTTTTCTTTGAACAGTTACGCAATGAAATCTAATGATTATATTATTTCTATTAAGCATGCAACTAACGACAGTGACTATTATTCAAGTGTTGGCGTAGAGGTAATTCATCGTAAACTTAATAGTTATTTAGGTTTCTCGGTTAATAGCTCAATAGGCTATGCAAGGGTTACCGATACCTTTGATTATCAACATGGTTTTATTGCATGGGAAGGCGGTATAAAAATAGGTTATTTTTCTAACTTTAGTCTTTATGCTGAATTTGGCGTTGATCTGCTTGAGCTTGCCTTTAATGATCGAAGTGACGATGACTATTCACATAGAAATAAGGGCTATAGTACAGATTTCGAAAATGATAACTTTGACCATCATTACAATGACAACGATTCAGATGGCTATATAGGGATTGGTAGTTCGATGATGATTGAGCAAATAAAAGTTACAGCATTTGTTCGTTTTCGTGAAATAAGTGGTTATAACTGGCAAGCAAAAAACTATGCCTTTAGCGGTATTGAGTTAGCGGTAGTTTTTTAATTAAATTACCATCGTTTGTTTGTTTGCTTGTTTCTTTCTTTTCTCTACGGCAAAATAGTCCCCATAGATATTTACAAATAATAGAGAAAAAAATGAGCGTAAATTCAGCAGCACAAAATCAAATAAAACAAATGCTAACCATGCAAGACGCGATGAATACTCGTGTTAGTGATACCTGGCAAGAAAATGGTTATGAGTGGTATCGCGCCATTTGGGTTGAGTGTGCTGAAATGTTAGACCATCACGGATGGAAATGGTGGAAACATCAAGAAATAGATATTGCGCAAGTGCAACTGGAGTTGGTTGATATTTTTCATTTTGGATTAAGCTTACGTTTAATGACAGGCGAAACCGTTACAAGTATTACTGACACCTTAGCAACAGAACTCACTGAAAGCTCAGGCGAAAAAGATTTTAAAATTGCCCTTGAAAACCTAGCGTCAGCCGCCGTTACTAACAAAAGTTTTGATGCGATTGCCTTAGCTGATTGTATGCGTTTGATGAATATGGACCTAGATGAATTATTTCGTCAATATGTTGGCAAAAACACCTTGAATTTTTTCCGTCAAGACCACGGTTATAAAGAAGGGACATATATCAAAGTTTGGCATGGCGAAGAAGACAATGAAGTATTAGCTAATTTAGTTAATACCTTAGATGCCAGTGCAAGTGATTTTCAGCAACAACTTTATGCAGCACTTGAGGCAAAATACCCAGCATAATTATTCGCTCAAAACCTAATAAAGACTCTAGATAAATAATAACTAGAGTCTTTTATCCCCACCCTTTTCCCATGCTCAAACAGTCTTTTAGCTTAAAATATACAGAATAAATTCTACTTTCCGAACGGTCATTAATACACCCCTTTTATATTAAGATCTATGGCATAAATGCTGCTTAATTAACGGTTATTAAAAGAATCTAGCAAAATTATGATCTGTGGCACAAATTCTGCTTATTCAACAGTTATTAAGAAGACCGTCAAGAATTTGAACCGCCGGAGCAGTGTATGGAATTAATTCTCTTTGCCATGATCAGCCTAATTGTTATTGTCGCTTTGTTAGCTAGCCGCTTAAACGACAATAGTTTTCCTTTTCCATTTGATAAAAAGCAAAGTCTTTTTACGCCAGCAGAGAAGAATTTTCAGAATTTGCTCGAACAAGCCCTTGGTGGTAAATACCGTATTATTAATCGAGTAAAACTTGCTGATATTGTCACTATTCGTCATGGTGTGTCGAACAGAGCAAGCCAAACAGCATCAGCGAATGCCGAAAGTAAATACTTAGACTTTGCTATTTGTGATCGTGAGAGTATGAAGCTATGTGGCGTTATTGATTTAGTTGATACCCAAGGTAAAGGCTATAAAATCAAAAAAGACTGGTTTGTCAGCGGCGCATTAGAAGCATCTTCAATTCCTCATATTCGTATTAAAGTGAAAACTAATTATACCGTTGACGAGATCCGCGCTTGTATTTACAGTCGACTTTTAGGAAACAGACCACCAGAGCCAAAAATTAAAGGAAAAATTATTCCTGCTCCCATGCTAAAACCTCGACCCAATAGAAATAGAGAAGAAGTTGGCGCTTTGTCTCCTATTGCCGCTCGTGCGCAATTAGGCTCATCAACAGGCAATGCTATGTCGCAACGTATCCCTGCACCGCAAGTAGCCGCATTACCTCATTAAACTCTACAATAAAATTAACTCATTATTAAAATAAAAAGTCAGCGATTTAAATCGCTGACTTTTTTGTTTTCCCTTAGATATAATTAACGTGCTTGGCAGTTTTAATGCCATAAAGGCTGAGAGTGGCAATGTGATCGTAATATATCGTTGACGTATAATCTTGTGCCTATTGAACTCATACATAGAAAGACAGGGTGTCTGAGAAAGGCCATCCTGAACATATACGCTCTTTGCCATCTCGGTAACTGCTCCTGCGTTACTCTACTTCCTACATCCATGTAATCACAGCACCGCGTTATACCGTTGACGTGCAAGGATGCACTAATGCCTAGAAAGACAGGATGTCTGAGAAAGGTCATCCTGAACATATACGCTCTTTGCCATCTCGGTAACCGCTCCTGCGTTACTCTACTTCCTACATCCATGTAGTCACAGCACCGCGCTATACCGTTGACGTGCAGGGATGCACTAATGCCTAGAAAGACAGGATGTCTGAGAAAGGCCATCCTCAACATATACGCTCTTTGCCATCCATGGCACCGCGCTATACCGTTCATCCTGAACATAAATATACGACATCTGGGAATCTTCACGTTATAATTGTTTTATTAGATGTTATCAACGAATTGGAAATAAAATGAAAGCAGGAATAATTGGCGCAATGGAGCCAGAAGTTGCTATTTTAAAAGCAAAATTAACTCATGCAGTAACAACCGAACATGCAGGTTATACCTTTTATCAAGGGCAACTCAACGGCAGTGATGTCGTTATTGTACAATCGGGTATTGGTAAAGTGGCTGCTGCCTTAGCAACCGCGATTTTAATTGATAAGTTCCAGCCTGACTATATTGTTAATACTGGCTCTGCTGGTGGTTTTGAACAATCACTAAAAGTAGGCGATATTGTCATTAGTTCAGAAGTTCGCTATCACGATGTCGATGTTACCGCTTTTGGCTATGAGATTGGTCAGTTACCAGGCAATCCAGCTGCCTATATTCCTCACCCGACACTCGTTAAAGCCGCACAGGCAGGTGTTGCTGAATTAGAAAATATCCAGACCTTACTGGGTTTAATCACTACCGGCGATACCTTTATGACTGCTGATGATGATATTGCTAAAGCCCGCGCTAACTTTCCGACTATGGCCGCGGTTGAAATGGAAGGAGCCGCAATTGCTCATACCTGTCATCAATTTAAGGTGCCTTTTGTGGTTATTCGTTCTATGTCTGATATAGCAGGTAAAGAGTCTCCTACCTCCTTTGAAGCTTATTTAGAAACAGCTTCGGTGAATTCATCTCAGTTAGTTGAAAATATGCTCGACGCATTGCAAGGTAAAAAGTTAACTTAAGCCCTAAGTTTAATCGATACCAACTCCACTAATTTTGTGAGCTTGTTCGCGCAAGGAGAATATATCAAGGCAAGGCTGACGATTTTCTAATCACTGGCTATAGGCGTTGAGTGCGCCGCAGGTTTGGAGTATTTTAACCCGCATAAGTGAGCAATAATTTAATGGAATGGCTATAAATATGACTGCTAATAATCTAACAAACTTAATTGATATCAGCCCTTTCGCCTATTCAGTTGTCATGCTTTACGGTGTTATTTTGGTTAAGCTTTTTACTGGCTATTTAGCGAGTCATCAACCCTTAAGGTTTTTTCGAATTTTTTGCGATCAGCTCGCCAAAAAAGTCAATAAAAGTAAGAATACTGACCGTCAGCGTTTTATTTCTGGTTTAATTGCTATTGTAGTTAGCCTTACGCCTATAGTCATTATTCTTTGGTTATTTGAAGCTTTTGTTGAGGCCACCTGGCTTTGGCAGGGATTTTTACTTTATCTTGCCTTAGGCTGTTTACAACTAGGAAAAACAAGTAAAGAGATTGCCAAGTTAATTGTCGCCAACAAAAATTTCGAGGCTAAACAGTTATTAAACCCCTGGCTGTTGCGAAATACCGAACAGCTTTCCTCTTTAGGCTTAGCAAAGAGCTGTATTGAAATGTTATTGCTTCGAGCGGTGCAAAATCTATTCACTATTAGCTTGGTATTTTTACTTTTTGGTCCGCTTACTGCTTTAGTTTGTCGATTGCTTATTGAGATGCATTACAGCTGGAATAACAAACAAAATAGTTTTCAACCTTTTGGCGACAGTGTTGCTTTTATTGTCAACATTATACAATGGCTACCTAGCCGTATTTTTTCATTAATCCTGCTGTTTGGTTGTATTGGCAAAAATTTCGTTTTATTTTTTCGGTTAAATCGCCGCTACTTTTTTCAATTAAATAATAGCTATGTGCTCAATTTATTTGCCTTGTCATTAGAGGTTAAACTTGGTGGTGTGGCTATGTATCAAAATATAAAATTACGTAAAACAAGTTACAACGATCACGGAAGGCAGCCTCAAGCTACTGATATTATTCATGCCAGCAAACGTATTAGCCAAGTGTTCTATTTTTGTTTTCTATTTTTAACACTACTGACATTATTTATTTACTCGTTCAATATCAATAGGTAACAAACATGTATGAACTTCTTTACTGGTTAGATTTATTTGGTATTGTTGTCTTTGCCTTATCGGGTGCATTAATGGCGGGGCGGTATAAGCTCGACCCTTTTGGTGTTGTCGTATTAGCCGCAGTGACAGCGATTGGCGGCGGTACCATCCGCGATATTACTTTAGATACGCCAGTATTTTGGGTTGCCAATCCCATTTATCTTTATGTTATTTTATTAACTGCAGTGTTAACAATTATCATTATTCGCCGTCCTAAGCGTATTCCAAAGCGCTTTTTACTGATTGCTGATGCATTTGGTTTAGCATTATTTGCTGTTTTAGGAACTGAGAAATCATTAAGTTTAGGCGCTCCTGTATTTGTTGCTGTTGTAATGGGCACCATTACCGGTGTTGCTGGTGGGATGATCCGTGATGTTATATGTAATGTTATTCCAATGATCTTACAAAAAGAAATTTATGCTACTGCTGCGATCTTAGGCGGCTCTTTGTATGCGTTATTTCGATACTTAGCTTGGCCAGAAAATATCGCCATCATTTCTGCAATTCTTGGCGCATTAACGCTGAGACTAGCCGCTATTTATTGGCGAGTTTCACTGCCAGCGTTTCATATTGTTGAAAAAGAAGAAAGTAAATAATGCCAGCTCAGTGCTTTACAGATGTCGATAAGTTGTTTGTTTCTGTTAGATAATTAAGAGATACTAAAGACTAATTTTTAATCACTTTATGATTTCATTAAGCGACTAAGCCATTAATAACACTCATCGAACTATTTTATGACTGATAAAGATAAAATCATTGAAAAACTATCCAACAAAATAGTCATGTTAACTCAAGAAAATGAGCTTATTAAAGATGAACATAAAAAATTAACTGAGTACTTATCCGCGGCTCTAGATAGAACTGGTTTATTTATCTGGGAGCAACACATACCTAGTGGGCAGTTAAAAATATTAGATCAAGCGTTTGGTAGCATGTGCGGTTTTGAAACCAATGAAATTGAATCAACAGTATCCTCTTGGAAAAACAACTTACATCCAGATGATAAAGAAAAAGTTATCGCTGCATTTGAAGAGCATTTAGCGGGAATAACACCCTACTTTTATATGACTTACCGTATGAAGCACAAGGACGGAGGTGATGTATGGGTATCTGATCGCGGTAGGGTTATTGAATTTGATGATGATAATAATCCTTTACGTATGACAGGAACACATACTGATATTACCCAAGAAAAACTTTATGAATTAGAGTTAGCTCAATATGCTAATTTAGATCCGCTCACTAATTTACTGAACAGAAAAGCCCTTCAACATAATTTTGAAGTCTACACTAACACCAGTAAATATTGTGGTGGTGCCTTATTTTTTATTGACTTAGACGATTTTAAATCAATAAATGATATTTACGGACATAAAGTGGGCGATAAATTACTGCTGCATGTTACCAGTAACTTTGATGCCTTAGCACCAACAGACGCCTTAATTGCCCGATTCGGAGGTGATGAATTCGCGATTATTTGTAAAACAACCGATAGACTAGCCCTTGAATTATTAGCGCAGTCGATCTTAACAATATTAGCTAAACCCACTGAAATTGAAGGGATAAAAATATCAATTAATTTAAGTATCGGGATATGCGTTTTTGAAAAAAATAATGAAAGCTTTGCCAATATCTATGAGAGAGCTGACAAAGCGATGTACTCGGTGAAACGAAAAGGCAAAAATCATTATGCCTTTTGGGACGAAGACAAAGAAAGTTAAACGTCGAATTCCTCTGTTTAAGCCTCCATTCCCCAGCCATCGTTATAGCCATTATACTTTGCAGCAAGTTGTTCAAGCTGTGCTTCTTGCGCGACAATCCCATCGTAGCAAGGTAGCATTTTTACAGTGCAATCTAAATCCCAAACATTAGGTGTTTCATCAGGATGAATGACTAATTCCATTTCAGGTGCATGTTCTGCTAAATAATCAGCCATTGCTTGGGCTTGTTCTTTTTTTTCGAACAATTGAAAAAACACGACGGGATGAATAATAGACAAATCAATACCAGCATCTTGCATTTCAGCCAAAATTTGGCCTGTTTCATCATTTGGAAAGGTCATAAAAGTTATTATCTGGGTAAAAAGTACTTCATTATAAACCGCTATTTTCTTCAACTCCACAGGAGAGTTAATTATTAATGTTTGAGTAGCTGCATAAATTATTCTGACAACTCAATTGACTCTTTGCGGGGTAGCGAGGACACCTTGCCACTGAACTCGACTCACCTGCTGTTTTCGCTAATAAAGAGGCGCCAATGGTATTAATAGCAAAGGCACATGTTAACTCTCCAAAGGTAATGTTAACTAACACACATTGTTTTTTTGATGAGCAGGTTAAATTTTCTAGCAATATTTTTTGTTTGACCGAGACAAAGGTTTTACTTGTTAATGTATTCGTCTTGGCAGCAACGTTAACAAGAGAGGTTTCAATAACCGTGTTAAGCTTGTGTTTATTTCTTTTTTCTTTGCTTTTTTGAGCAGCCCTTTCCTGATCAAGCTGATGTTTTAAGTGCGTTGTTGCTATTTCATGCTCTTTTAATAAATACCCTAAGCCTAATAAAATAGTAATAAAAATCACTACGGCTATCAGTGTTATCGTTAACCATTTAAGCATTGTTAGCTTTACTTGCATCACGAGAATGAGGATATTTATCTATCATCGCATCAATAGCCCGGTAAATTTTCAATTGAGCCTCTCTACTATTATCGGTTTTAGCATTAATTTTCAAAGGGTAAACACTTCGCCAAACTGAACGTTTTTTTTCAGGGTCAAGTACATCAATAATTAAACTTCCCGGTTTAGTTTGCCACTGTTTTTTGTCCGCTTGCGCTTCACCGCCACGCAAACAAAGAGAACAATAAAGCACCCCTTTATTGTAGGTTAATAATTCCTTAGTGTTTTCATTAACAAGATGATAAGTAATCACAATATCAGCATCATCTAGCGTATTATAAATAAAACCATTCTTATCTAATACTTGCTCTATGGCTAATTCAATACTGTTACGCGTGGTATAACTAATATTTTGAAACTGGCCAAAGTCAGAGTTACGCTTATAAAAAGCGTAGCTGCTTACCTTTGAAAAATTAAAGTTAGTTTGATATTTTGAAATGGCCGGTTGGTATAATGTACAACCTGAGAGCATTAGTGCTGAAAAGCATAGCAAGGTTATTAAAAAAATAAGCTGAAAAGATATTGGCTGGCTATTTTTAATCAAGAATAAAAGGCATAGATAATGAAAAGGATAACTTTAGCCTACCCTGCTGAAAAAAAATTACAACTATTTGCGCAAGTAATAAAATAACAGCAGAGCGTTTTGTGTAAATAGCTTACATCAACACAGATAAATCAACTTGGGTAAAATTAATGACCTTACCACCAAATTCAGCTGCAAAGGTTTGCGCATCTTTTTGTTTACTAAAACTTGCCAGCGTTTTACCCATCGCACCTGTTTTAATTGAGCCAGCAACAAACCATGCGTTGCGGGCATCAATAAAGTATTGGTCATTTGGTGTTTTCCACGGTGATTTACTCATATCGTGTACTAATATGGTGGTAACATTTCGCTTATTCTCAGGGTCTAAGTAAAAGCTAAACATATCGCGAGTCGAGCAAAACTTTTTCACACTATCGCCTTCCGCTTTAGTAAGACCCTTTCTAAATAATTCCCCTTTAGGACCACTAAAGTTTGAAATTAACATCCCACACAAATGACATTCATCGGCCGTTTCTATCGCCACGGCTTCATGTAACGATTGGGCGACCTCGTCATTTTTAGAACACGCAGACAGCAGTGCTGCCAACAATAGGGTTATCAATAAAAGGGGTAAGCTAGGCTTTAAAATATTCATTAGAGTGTTTTTTTCCTAAAAATAAAAATGGCAATAATGATAGGTACCATGACCCATGCCAGTAAAATGCTAAATAATTGCCCTTGTGACAGACTCGATTTTATTGCAATCGCTAAAGCGCCATTAACGTCACCACTATCAAGGCCGGCAAGATTTACTAATCTAAATATATCGGCTGGATTTAGCATCATTAATTGGGTAAGTCCCTGCTGGCTAATACCTTGTTCCACACCGACCAATAACGCCAGCAACGCTAAATCAAAAACTAACGCAAAGAAAAACCAAGTGATTAAAGCAAAACCCGCTGCTTTTGATTTTTCACTTACCGATAAACTGATCAAATAAGCGATGGCAGTAAAACTTAAACCTAATAAAACAGCACTCCCAATAAAGGTAGCAAAAACCTTAAAAACGGCACTGTCGTTTAGTTGATAATATAAGATTAGCGCCGACGAGCCAAAGCCCAAAAGGGTTGCAAGTGCAATAATACCGCCTTGTCCTAAAAACTTACCTAATAACAGTTGGCTTTTACTTAAGGGATAAGTCAACAATAATAACAAGGTGCCGCTTTCTTGTTCACCCACAAAACTGTCGTAACTGAGCAGTAATGCAATGAGTGGAATAAGAAATACCGCTAAACTGGCCAGACTCGCTATCGTTGTTGATAAAGAGGTTACGCCTACTGTCCCTGACGCTGCAGCACCAAAATAGGTCAAACCAATAGACAAAATAGCAAAAATAACAGTAATTGACACTAGCCAACGGTTACGTAAACCATCATGAAATTCTTTGTTGGCAACGGCTAATATTTGTTTCATTAGCGGGGCTCCTTAACGGTATTTTTATTATCGACATGTTCAGCTAAATGGCGTGATAAATAAAATTGATAAACTTGCTCTAAATTGGCCGAATCAACTCTGACATCTTTAATCGCTTGATAACTCAGTAACTGACGCAAGGTCGCTAATTTATCTTGCTCAGGTACCGTCAGTAAATCACTATGATTTTTATCTACTAAAAATTTAGCCAATTTAGGATCGCCTTGAAGCGAACCATTTAAACCTTCAACTTTGATGGTTACGGGCAAGGCGGCGGCTTGGCGTAACTCTTCTAAAGAGCCCATAGCAAGCACTTTGCCGGAAGATAATATCATCGCTCGGTCAATATGTTGTTCAACACCGGGTAAAACGTGTGAACATAAAATAACACTGGTTCCTTGGCTTTTTAGATCATCAACCGTTTTATAAAAATCAGCGGTTGCCATAGGATCTAAGCCAACAGTGGGTTCATCAAGCAACAACAGAGCTGGATTACCGATAAAAGCCTGTGCTAACCCTAAACGTTGCCTCATTCCTTTTGAATACGTTTTAACTTGCCGCTTCATGGCATGAGCAACCCCAACTTGCTCGAGTAAAGCCATTGCATGTTTTTTGTCAAAGCCCTTAAGTTTAGCAAAATAACTAAGCACTTCTAAACCGGTTAATTGCTCATAAAAACTAACATTTTCAGGTAAATAACCAATTTTAGCGCGCATGTGCCAAGCTTCTTTAGAATCTGGTGCCATCCCCATCACTTTAACATTGCCATGACTTGGCGTAATAACGCCAAGAATAAGCTTCATCATGGTGGTTTTACCCGCACCATTATGACCAAAAAGTCCTAAGACTTCTCCCTGTGAAAGTTGCATATCAACAGAGTCTAGTGCTGTTAATTTGGGATATTTTTTACCCACGTTAGTTAGTTTAACCAGAGGTGTTTTGTCTGTAGTGTTCATCAATTTATATCCTTAATGCTCTGCACGTTGCACAACAGCAGATTGATTATCTGCCGTGTCAGTTTTTAGTGCCTCGGCATTAATCTTTTGTACCCTTGAGAAATTTTCATCAGTATTTCGGTGATGTGGTGAGGACATCAACGGAAAACTGTCTTTCACACCGGGTGGTTTTAGTACTGGAAATTGACGTTGCACCCATCGCAGAATAATAATCGCGGGGCTGTCCATTAGCATTTTCATTTCTGGGTATTGCCAAACTAATTTGTCGATACCATCGTTTGGTTCAAACATAACATCGCCAATGTTATCGTTATTCATATCCCAGCCGAGGTAATTACTCCAGTAATTACCTTTACCCGCTAAGCTCCACTCTTGCTTTTTATTGGAAACGTACTTAACTTGTGTCGGGTTATTAATAAAACTGTTACCGTAAATTTTAATATTTTCTGAACCAGCCGTTAAATGAATGCCTATTTCAGCGCCTTCGACAAGATTGTTTTTTAAAGTGTTATAACCTGAATTATAAACAAAGAGCCCTTTACCATCACGGCCTAATACTTTATTTTCAGGCTTTGTCCAAACACGTTTAACAATATTATTGCTGATAGTTGACTGTGTTATATAATTAAATAAAAAACCATAATCTTCACTGTCTATCGTTGTATTCCCGCTGATAATTAATCGCCTAGAGCTCATTAGCGCATAGCCAGCTCGCGTGTTATAAGCAAAATTATTAATTACCGAATTGTCGTATGAATACATATAATGAATGCCATATCGTAAGTCGTGCAGAGTATTATTTTCTAAAATATTCTCTTGACTAGAAATAATATAAAGCCCATCACGGGTGTTAAATATTTCATTTCCTCGGACTTCAGCATGTTTCACGATAGAAAGCTGAATACCGTTACCTCTATCGGCTGAGCGTAAGCTCAAATTACCTTCAACAGTATTATTAAGGACTTTTATATGTTCGCTTTTTTGTAACCAAATACCAAAGCCATCACCTTTAAGCTTGTTGTTTTTAATCACTATATGGCTGGATTTTTTTTCAGAATAAATAGCAGAATGTTGCTCAGTAAGGTTACTTCCCCAATTAACTATGGTGAGATTTTTTATGGTGATGTTAGAGTTTTTCAGTAGCAAAGCATGACCATCACCTTGCGCATCAATAATCACTTTGCCTAAATCATCACG
Source organism: Colwellia sp. BRX10-9 (assembly GCF_014077405.1). Taxonomy (NCBI): domain Bacteria; kingdom Pseudomonadati; phylum Pseudomonadota; class Gammaproteobacteria; order Alteromonadales; family Colwelliaceae; genus Colwellia; species Colwellia sp. BRX10-9. The sequence goes on from NZ_JACGVV010000027.1 coordinate 16,996, forward strand.
CTGGGCTGAAAGTGTAATCGAATGTTCAATAATGAAGTTGCCTAAATAACGACCGGGAGTAAGAATAACAACATCACCATCAACGGCTTTATCAAGCTGTTGTTGTAAATTATCTTGTGGCGTCAGCTTAATATTTTCAGCGCAAAGCGGCTTAATAAAAAGACAAAACACACTAATAAATATAAACACTGATTTGCATTTTACCAAGAGACAACCACCAAAAATCAATAATATTTGTAAGTAAAAAAAGCATATCACCTTTTAATGATATGCCCTTGATCTGGATTAACTTCGTTAAACGTTAAGTCTATTAAAACTAAAATGTACTTAACTTAGTACTAAGCTTCAACCAACATACGACCGCGCATTTCCATGTGTAATGCATGACAGAACCAATTACAGTAATACCAATAAACACCGGGTTTATTTGCCATAAAAGTAATAGAAGCAGTTGCTTGTGGACCAATTTCCATTTGCGCGCCGTGATCAGTCATACAAAAACCGTGGGTTACATCTTCTACTTGGTCGAGGTTAGTGACGATAACAGTCACTTCATCACCTAATTTCACTTTAAATTCAGTCATACCGTAAGTTGGCGCGATTGAGGTCATGTAAACGCGTACTTTTTTACCATCACGAATAATTTTGTTTTCAGAGTACACATCTACGCCATCACGTTTTGCTATAGCAATTGTTTCTGCAAACATTGGATCCGTACGAGGCCACAATTTTAATGGTTTCATTTTAGTGCGGTGTACCATCATACAATCATGTGGTTCAGCAAATGCAGGTCCATCGTGAACAATTTTCATTTCGTCACCTGAAATGTCAATTAATTGATCGTTTTCTGGACGTAAAGGACCAACAGGTAAAAATCTGTCTTTAGAAAACTTACATAAAGAGACTAACCATTTACCATCAGCATCACGTGTTTCTCCCATTGTTGTATGGTTGTGACCGGGTTGATAATGAACATCTAGTTTTTGACGAATATAGTTCACTTTCTTACCATTGTGGGCATCAATAGCATCTTGAACATTCCACTTAGCAATTTGGCTATCAAGAAATAATGTTGTGTACGCATTACCTTTGTTATCAAATGCGGTATGAAGTGGGCCTAAACCTAATTCTGGTTCCGCAATAATCGTATCACGTGGTTTAATTTCATCAGCGAATAATGCATCTAATTTTTTAATTGAGATGATTGAAACGGTCGGTGATAATTTACCGTTAGCGATGAAATACTCACCATTAGGTGACGTGTTCAAACCATGTGGTGATTTAGGAACCGGAATATAACGCGTTAATTGAGAGCCTTTACGACCATCTAAAACAGGTACATTGTTGCCATTATAAGTTTTGAATTTACCTGCCTTAACTGCAGCTTCACAACGCGCTAGACTAAATACAACAACATGATCGCGTTCAGATGTGATCATTTCACCCAAGCTCATCCCCATTTCTGAGTTGTAACATGTAGATGCAAAATATTTTCCATCATAGTCAGCGTCGGTGTTATCTAAGTTACCATCAACGATGACTTGGAAAGCCATTTCCATCGTTTCCGCATCAATCACGTTATATATTGAACGATAAGTACTTACATCTTCTAAAGAGGCTTTACCATCATTGACAATTGGCACCTCAAACTCGCCATTACATACGATGTATTTTGTATAGGGTACTTTTTGTACACGTAAACCGTGAATTGCTTGTGTATTAGGAACGGTAAGCATTTTATCCGTTTTCATCACATCACATCGAATGCGTGCTACACGTGTATTTGATTTATCGTTAATGAAAACATATTTACCGTTATAACGACCGTCAGTCATACTCATATGAGGGTGATGCGTATCGCCAACCATAATATTGGCACTATCGCCTTTAATACGTTTAGACTCGTTTGTTAAGCCCCAACCAGTCGCACTATCAATGTTAAAGACAGGAATACGCATTAACTCACGCATTGATGGAATACCCATAATACGTACTTCACCAGATTGACCACCTGACCAAAAACCATAATACTCATCTAAATCACCAGGATGAACAAACGGATCACTGCCGGCATCTTTAGCACGAGCTTGTGCCATTGATGAAAACATAGCTGCCGTCATTGGAGCAGCAACAACACCAGCACCTAATATCGCTGTTTTACCAAAAAACTTACGTCTACCTTCGTTCTCTAACTCTACGTTATTAGAGCTTTTATCGTCATTACTCATTACTTTTCTCCATTATGGTTAATTTTTTTAATATTGATTCCAACACTTGTTTGTATGCTTTTATTTACTTGCTAACCGACATTTACTGCTTCTATTTCTGTTTCTTTATACTTTGCTTTTTTGCGTGCTAATTTTTTCAATGGTGGGCATTTCTCATCGTTAAAGTAAGTGACTTGGCAGTCGAGACAATAGTGACACTCGCGCATATTGATCACGCCATTAGGGTCTATCGCTTGAATTTCACACTCTTTAGCACAGGTTTTACAAGGCTGACCACATTCAGGGCGACGACGTAACCAGCTAAATAAACGAATACTATTACTGGTTGATAATGCAGCGCCTAATGGGCACAAATAACGACAAAAGAATTTGCGATTAAAGATATTGATAATCAAGAGTACTGATGCATATAAAACAAATGGCCATTCTCGATCAAACTTTAATAAGAACGTTGTTTTAAAAGGTTCAACTTCAGCGAAATGTTCAGCCAGTGATAATGATTCCATCGACAAACCAAAAAGTGCTAATAGAATCAGATATTTAATGGCCCATAATCTTTCATGCACGGCCCAAGGTAATTCAAATTGTGGTATTTTTATGTAGCGAGCAAAGATATTCATCAACTCTTGTAAAGCGCCAAATGGGCACAACCAGCCACAATAAACCGCCCGGCCCCATAAAATCATGGTAACGGCTGCCGCTCCCCATAAAATAAATATAATCGGGTCGAGTAAGAATAAATCCCACGAAAAATCAGACATTAAGGCTTGTAAGAAAGTAAATACATTGACCACAGACAACTGGCCACCCCATGACCAACCAATAAAGACGACAGTAATAATCAAAAACAAATGACGGAAGTTGTGCATAAAAGTTGGGTGGCGTACCAATATATCTTGAAAAAACAAACTCATGACAACGATAGCAAGTAAAATAATCAAGATAATGACTTCAGCTTCTTTCTCTTGCCAAACTTCTTGAATCAAGGTTAACTCTGGCTCAGGATAAATAAGAGCTGGACGGTCAACATACTTATCTAATGTGTGATAATCGCCTTTGAAAGAGGTAAATAAGCTATCGACTGCGCCTAATTGGCGGCGAACAAGTAACTCCACCTGCCAATCAACACCGGGGTTAAACTGGTGCTCGGCACGGACAATAAATAATGACATTTCTTTAAATCTAGGTGCGCCAGCAATATAAAGATCAGTAACACGGTTATGATCTAAATCACGAAAGGCAAAGGCTTCGTTATTTTGTAGTATTTGAATACGATCAAAAATACCGCCACGCACATAACCCGACCCTTTATAAGAATAGCCATTTCCCAGCATAATAATGGCATGTTCACCCTCTTTAAGGCTTGCCATTAACCATTGATATTCACTATCGCCTAATAAGTTACGACCCACCGTTGGGATATCAGCCTGAGCAAAGTAAATTTCAGCAAACAGCTGTTGTTTCTGCTCTGCACTTGCTTCATCAACATGCTCAACTCTAGTCCCCGCAAACGCTTCATCAACTATTTTTCTATTTAAGGCTAATTTTCGAATGGAGCCGTCACCAAGAAGTCCTTGCCAATCAAGCTTTTGATAGACATCTGGGTATATTCTGGACATAGGTTGAATAATGTCTTGGCTAGCTTTAATAATACCTAAAGAACGAGCGACTTTTGTTGCCGCTTTAGTAATTGCTACATTCATCACCATGACAGTAACAGTTGCACCAGAAAGCCCATCGATATGAATAACGCCTTCCTTGTTATTGCCACCGACCTTTAATCTGTCACTTACGTTTAAACCATTATATTGATCAGCAAATTCATACAGTTTACTTTCAGGGATGCCAGCAAGAATAATAGGTTCATGATGCTCTAGAACTTTAGCTCCCAAATAAACACCTGCTGGGCTAATGGCGACTAACATATTGACTGGCTCACCAGAATAAGCTGGCATTTTAGCTAAGTCGTTTGTTTCAAAAGCATAGCCAATAATGTCTTTGTCTTTATATATGGTCCAAATTAACGGTTCACCTTGCTTATCTGATATTGATGTTGCTTCTGGGAATATTTCATGGATAAGTGGAATAGGGTCTTTAGGCGGGCTAACAAACAAAGCTTGTGCAGGCATTACTACAGATAAAAATATCGAAAGCATTAATAGCAAACTGTTAATTTTAGATGTCTTTACTCTATTCTTAGCCATGACTTAACATTCTTTTATTTAATTTTAATTCAGTAAACCTAAAGGTACTACTGCGACAATATGTCGCATATATTACGCTCACGGTTAAACAGTGATCTGATGTAGATCAATAAACAAAAGAAAAATAACCCTCCAAAATATAGGGTTAAAGAAACATTAGTATCAGGAAAGGTAACAACTAGCGTCGTAGAATATCTGCAGTGGCTGTAGAGTGATAACGGTGGTGTTTCAATTTAGGTAATCGATAATCGAGGTTAGTTTAGGGGCAGAACTCTACTGGCAGCGGATAATAATGACGATGATGGTTATGGTATCAATGGTGGTTATGGCAGCAATGGTGTCATTACTAGCAATACTAGCAATACTAGCAATACTAGCAATGCAGAATAAAAGTTAGTTTAGAAGCAGAACTCTACTGGCAGCAGATAAAGTCGACAACTAGTATCACTATCGTATATTGATATCTGGTGTAGTATTAATGTCGCCATCTTCGCTTATAGTTGCTGGTGTACCATTTTTTAAAACAAGAACAGCAGTACTGCCACTCGATGTAAACCGGGTAAAGCGGAGTTCATAGCCATATTTAGTTAAACTTAGTGCAGCAAAACGTTGAGCTAACGTTAATTTTTTCCAATTATTATCAGATTCAAACTCACTGTCATCAAAATATTGTCGCCGTTCGATTAAATTATTTCTCTCGGGTTTATTTTCCATAGTGCGGCTCAATACTGTATTTAATATTTGGTTCAACAAAATAACAACTCGACAACTTTAATGAGTGGGATTTATCGGTTAACAACCTTAACTCGACACTTAAATTAAGCACAAATTATTCCAAGATTAAAATACTGTTATTTAACAACGAACTGGAGATAAAGCATTCTGTACTTACGACTAGATTTAGCGTTAGTGTAAAAAAAATTGACGAATAATTATTAAGCAATCATGCTGGATTTTATTACTGAGATAATAAATAAAAGTCATTATGATTTTAGCGTAAAACACCTGACTCTTTAATGCACTGATAAAAAAGCCAGTAATAAATACTGGCTTATACATAGGTTATAAATATGTGAGGTTATTTTACTGTTACTTTAGCAAATTTACGTTTGCCAACTTGGTAAATAGCCGTAGTCCCCGAAGCAATACGTAACTTGCTGTCGGTAATTTTTTCACCTTCAATTTTAGCCGCCCCTTGCTTAATCATTCGCATGGCATCTGAAGTACTCGCTACTAAGCCCGCTTCTTTTAGTAGGTTAGCAATAGCGATGTCACCACTGTCATCGGCTATCTGAACTAATTTATCCTCAATTTCATCAGGCATTGCGCCTTTTTGAAAACGATTAATAAATTCTTGATGTGCCGCCTCAGCCGATTCATCATCATGAAAACGAGCAATTAACTCTTTGGCTAAATCGATTTTTACATCGCGAGGGTTCATTCCTTCAGCAATTTTTGTTTTATAGCCAGCAATTTCTTCCATTGGCTTAAAACTCAACAGTTCATAATAGCGCCACATCAATACATCAGAAATAGACATTATTTTACCAAACATTTCTGTTGGGCTATCCGTTATACCAATATAGTTATTAAGCGACTTAGACATTTTCTGTACACCGTCTAACCCCTCTAAAAGAGGCATCATTAAGACCGTTTGCGGTCGTTGCCCCTCTGATTTTTGTAATTCGCGCCCCATTAACAAATTAAATTTCTGATCAGTGCCACCTAGCTCAACATCAGCCTCTAAGGCTACAGAATCCCAGCCCTGAACGAGAGGATACATAAACTCATGAATGGCAATAGATTGACCGCTGGTGTAACGTTTTTTAAAATCATCACGTTCCATCATACGGGCAACCGTCTGACGAGATGCCAGTTTTAACATACCAGCAGCGCCTAACTTATCCATCCAGGTAGAGTTAAAAGCAACCGTTGTTTTAGCTGGGTCTAGAATTTTAAAAACTTGTTCTTTATAAGTTTCAGCATTTGCCAGCACGTCTTCTCTTGTTAACGCTTTACGCGTAACATTTTTACCGGTTGGATCACCTATCATGCCAGTGAAGTCGCCAATTAAGAAAATAACTTCATGGCCAAGTTGTTGAAACTGACGCAACTTATTAATTAAGACCGTATGACCTAGATGCAAGTCTGGTGCTGTAGGGTCAAACCCTGCTTTAATTTTTAGTGGCTTTCCCGTTTTTAATTTTTCTAGTAATTCACTCTCTAGCAAAATTTCTTCTGCACCACGCTTAATTTCAGCAAACGCTTGGCTGACATCAGTCATCGACTTAGCTCCAAAAAATATAATCATAATTTATTGCTCGATTCTACTGCAATAATGCCTTGGGTGAAAAGCCTTAAGTTAATATTTAGGGCAATTGTTCTATTTTTTAATTATTGGAGCTTGTTTTTCAAGGAAGAAGTGCCGCTGAGTCCCCGAGATCACTCACCTTTACGGTAATTAAATTTTACTCAAGGCTATTTTTTGATATAGTAAACGATAGCTATCGTATTAAGATACATGAAATTAGGTTGTAGTCTGTTGAAAAACATAAAAAAATTCTATTTACAGTTACCAAAACCGCATAGGGTAATTATTAGCTCATTCAGCATAATTGTGTTGTTGTTACTCCTTATTCCTTCGGAAAAGGCAACAGCCAGTCGTCAATTGACAGATACGTCACTAGAAATAGGTAAACGTTACGCATTAGCTTTACCTGAAGTTGAAGATATCTCCTTAGACACGCCTGCTAGCAATATCGAATCATCAATAAATAAAGAAAATATAACGGCACCTATTAACAGTGAAGAAGAGACACTAACCTGGAAAAAAGCAAAAGTACGCAGTGGTGACTCTCTTGCCAAAGTATTTAAACGCCTTGGCTATAGCGCGAGAACAACATACGACGTGAGCTCAGCAAAAGGTGACTACAGTAAATTATTGAAAAAAATTAATGTTGGTGATGTCTTTCATATAGGCCAAAACGCAGCAGGAGAGCTAGCAGTACTGACCTACTCTTTATCAAAAACAGAAACCTTATATGTAAAACTAATTGATGATGGCAGTTACCAATCAAGTAAAGAAACCAAAACGGTAGAAATTCGAGAAACTATTGCCCACGGTGTTATAAAAAGTAATTTTTGGAATGCTGGTATTGAATCAGGTTTAAACGATGCACAAATAATTAACCTTGCTAATATTTTTGGTTGGGATATCGATTTTGCCTTAGATATTCGTGAAGGGGATAGTTTTCATGTTGTTTTTGAAAATCGATATGTCGATGGCGATCATATAGGTACAGGTAAGATTCTTGCCGCTGAATTTATTAATAAAGATGATCCTTTTCAAGCCATTCGCTTTACAGACGGCGAATATTATTCTCCTGATGGCAGAAGTATGCGCAAAGCTTTTTTACGTGCGCCGGTAAACTTTAGGTATATTAGTTCAAATTTCAAACCAAAGCGTTTTCACCCTATTCAAAAGCGCTGGAAAGCTCATCGTGGTACTGATTACCGTGCAAATAAAGGTACACCTGTTGTAGCTGCAGGTAATGGGAAAGTGACCCATTCAACCTATAACAAATATAATGGTAATTACGTATTTATTCAGCATGGTAATGGCATTGAGACTAAATATTTACACTTTTCAAAACGAAATGTTAAAAAAGGGCAACGGGTAAAGCAAGGTGACGTTATTGGTTATGTCGGCTCAACTGGCATGTCAGAAGCATCACATTTACATTATGAATTTTTACTTAATGGCGTACACCGTAATCCAAGAACGGTAAAGTTACCTGATGCTAAACCCATTAATAAGAAATATGCTGCTGAGTTTTCGGTATTATCAAGCCAACGCTTAATGGAACTTTCAGGCTCTAGACAAGCTTTGTTGGCGATGCAGACGCATTAACCCTCTTTAGCCCAATAATAATTAGCGAGTATAAATGACAAAAGCTACGTTTTATATTGGGTTAATGTCTGGCACTAGTGCTGATGGCATTGACTTAGCCCTTGTTGACTTTACTAGTGGAAGTGCCGAACTAGTTGCTAGTTATTATCAAGCATATGACAATGTCACTCGACAAAAAATCACTGAGCTTTATCTACCCAATCATAACGAAATAGACAGAGCCTTTTCACTTGATATTACTCTTGCCCATCAATTTAGTGAGGCAATAAGTACACTATTAGACAAAGAAAACTTAGTAGCTGCTGATATTATTGCTATTGGTAATCACGGTCAAACCATTCGACATCGCCCAACTCAAAGCTCTGCTATTGAAGCGCCTTTTACTTTACAAATAGGCTGCAATCAAACGTTAGCGGTATTAACCGGCATTAGAGTTATTGGTGACTTTAGAACAAAAGATATTGCCTTAGGTGGACAAGGTGCTCCTTTAGTCCCTGCATTTCACCAATTCTTATTACCTGCCACTGAAAAAGAAACTTTTTTAGTGAATATAGGCGGCATAGCTAATATCACTTTTTTGCCTAAAAAAAACTCGTCTAAAAGTGTATTAGGCTTTGATACCGGCCCAGGGAACGCTCTTTTAGATGCATGGTGCTTTGAACACTCAGGAAAGAGATTTGACAATAACGGCGACTGGGGAAGCTCTGGAACGATTAACCAAGCACTATTAATACAGTTACTAAGTGATGACTACTTTTTGTTATCAGCCCCCAAAAGTACAGGCCGTGAATATTTTACCTTGCAATGGTTAGCGCCCTTTCTCACCCCATTACAAATAAGCGCTGTCGACGTACAAGCAACCCTCACCGCCTTAACTGCTTGTTCTATAGCCGCCGACATTAAAAAAACATCAAATTCAGCAGATGTATATTTATGCGGAGGAGGAATCGATAATAATTTTTGTTATAAGCTTATAAAGCAAGAGCTTAACAACTTCAAGGTTAATAAGGTACATTCACTAAAGCTGAATAATAACGCACTTGAAGCAATGGCATTTGCTTGGCTCGCATTCGCTTATGACAAAAAAATCTATGGAAATATCCCAGCAGTAACAGGGGCTAGAAAGTCAACAGTACTCGGCTGTGAGTTTTTTGCCTAATTCACTCTAGACCTAAGTAACTTTATCTTTATAATAAAATATTACCTGTTTAAGTAAATATGCTCATTTAGCAGATTAATTGAACTAAACAATCTATTGTAAATCTAAATAACATAGGGTTTATTTATCAATGTCAACACAGCAATTTAGGCGAGGAGGTTCAATGGAATTTCATGATATTCATATTGGTATGAAATGCGGTAGTAAAAAAGGTAGTGGTACAGTCACCTGGATTGACGGTTCAACGCGCACTATTTATATGGCAAATACAGAAGAAAACAATAGCTTTGAAGTGGACTTTGAAGAAATCATAGAAGACCCTCAAGCACATAATAATACTGACGCCTATTATTAATCACTATGGTGACCCATTACATAAAATAAAAAGCCTCTTTTTTAAAGAGGCTTTTTATTCGATAATAAACCTTTATTTCAATAGGTTAACCGCCAACCTTCAAATTGGGTAAGTTAGTATTTGCAATCGTCGATAATACAAGTGAGACCATAAAAAAGAAGAATGTTGTTGCCCCTATCGTCGCTCCAAACACCTCATCATTGTTCTCTGAAAACGTTAAAACTCCGCCAAAAACCACGGCAAGCATAAAACAAATAATGCCAGTAACCTTAGCCAATTTTTGTAAAAAACCTTTTTTAGTTTGTGTTAACTCTGTAGTTATTTCTTTGCTTGTGCAATTTTCGCTATTTTTATGTGCTGACATCGTAGAACTCTCCTCAATGATCAATAACCGTATAATAAAACAACACGTTGATCATAATTAAACACCGCCATTTTTTGTTAAATATAACGGCTAAATATTACATTTTAAATTGTGATAATTGCTGATTAAGCTCGTAAGCTAACTCGAGTAACTGTTCACTTATCTCTTTACCACGTATCGCATCTTTACTTGATTTTTCTGCAACGTCACTAATATTGACAACATTGACATTAATTTCGTCAGCCGCTAAATTTTGTTGCTGTGCTGCACTAGCAATTTGTGTGTTTAAATCATCAAGCTCTGTTATTTGCGACGTTATTTCCACTAATAAACTGGCTACATTCGTTACATCTTCTGCCTTTTCATTTGCCTGCTGACTAACATCATTCATAGAGTTAACCGCATTACTGGCATCGACTTGTAATCCCCTAATCGTTAACTGGATTTGGTCAATAGACTCTCTGGTACGCGTGGCTAATGAGCGCACTTCATCGGCAACCACTGCAAAGCCTCGCCCTTGCTCTCCGGCTCTTGCTGCTTCAATAGCGGCATTCAATGCCAATAAGTTGGTTTGTTCGGCAATACTGGTTATTACTTCTAAAACACCTCCTACTTCATGAGTTTTATCGCTTAATGCAGCTATCATAGCGGTATTATCAATTACTTTATCACGCAATAAACCAATGCCATCTTTAGCATTTTCAACTAATTCCAAGCCTTGCGTTGCTTTTTCTCGTACCGACAGTGAATTCTCAGCGGCGGTTTGAGTATTACGATGTACTTCACTCGCAGATGTATCTAGTTCATTAATTGCAGCGGCTACAGAGTCGGTGCCGTTCTTTTGTTCAAGCACAGCCGCACGCATTAAATTAGATATTTCATCAACACTTTTTGCTGAATCAATTAATTTGTCTGTTGTTGATGAGATGGATAAAAAACTTGTTCTAAATTTTTGCATCATGCTATTCAATGCCACACTTACTGCACCTAATTCATCATCATGATGTACTTTGATTTCTTTGTTCAAATCTAAATTATGTTCTACATCGTTAATGGTTTTTCTAAGTCGTTTGAGGCGACTAAAAATCAATTTTTTTATGGTTAAACTTAATAACCAAAAACTAACAACAGTGATAACTAACTGTAGGATCGCTGCTTGAGTTATAGAACTCATAATTTGCTGGTCAACTTTAGACAGATCATAGGTCACCTTTACCGCGCCTAATATTTCATTTTCTTTGACTTGATGACAGGTTAAACAGTTAGTGCCACGGTAATCTGAACTGGCACGAATAGGCGAAATAAAACTCATCATTCGCTTACCGTCACGTTCAAAAACATCAAACGCTTTAGTGCCGTTTATACCTTGTTGTTCAAAATTACCGACCGCTTTTTGATCAGCAAAACCGTCACCAAAAATAGCCGTTAAAGCAGGCGCTCGAATAATACGTGCCTCAACAATTTCATCTTGGCTCTGTATTTTATTTTGTATTAACTGACGATTTACTATTGTCCCGGTTAACATCATAGTATTTACAGAGTCAAAATAATTAAGTGCTAAACTTTCTAGGTTACGTTCAACAAAATTTTCACTGAGCTCTTTTTCATCATAATAAAAGAATATGACTGTGGTACTTAAGAACGCTATTGCGATAAGTACTAATGCAGCATTAATCTTTACTGCCAATGATAGTGTAGAAAACATTGTGTTCATGAACCCGATAGTTAAAAGTCATTAAAGTGTAAATTATTATCATAATAAAACTTTGATTTACTTTAACAATCGAGCATATATTTTTATCTATTTATAATAAAACCAACCATTTTATAACTCATCTCTTTACTTATTTATTATCTTCATAGATCGAGGGCAATTGTAGAAATGGAATAAAGATGGAAACCGTTAAATACAATCGGAAACTGGAATTATTAAGTTTAAGCGCAGTATCTGCCACAAAGCGGTCTAAATTTACGAATAAAAATCATCCTTCGTAACGATCTCTTTGATACGAAACCGGACGTTAGCCTTGGCTTATCTAGCGACAAGAGAACCGATGAAAATCAGCCCTGCGTTAGATAATAGAATTGTTCTAAATTTCATCAGGAATCTATAAAGTCAAAAATTCTAATTTGATTAGAAAATACCAAAGCGGACATTAAATTAATATGATTTTAGGTATTAAATTCTATGGCGCTTCGGGGCACTAAGCGTATATGGATTTGATCTGATTTAGATTGCTTATTAATGTTTTAAAAATCAGGTGTTCATTTGAAATTTCATTGTAAATCAATTTGTTCCTTGTGATTAATAATCAATGTGATATATTTTTTGTGACTAAAAAAAGAACACATTGGAATTGTGTAGCTTTTTAAATGGAATATCAAACATGCATAGGGTTAAGGATGAATAGCAACAATTGTGAAATTAGTCACGTTCGTGAGTATTAGTCGTTAGTCTTTTAAGTTAGAAGTAAATGCATTTTGTTGTTCCAATAATTTAATTATAACAACAGGTAAGTTAAATGATTGATAGAACAAAAAAAACAAACTACATCCGTTTAAAAACGTTTACATTAAACATAGTTAAACTTGTGATGACACTCACTTTTAGCTTTGTATTCACAATTAGTATAGTGTCGGCTAATGAAGTAATAAAAAAGGATAAAGGAACACGTATAGAGCAAAGAAATGCCATCAAAAAAATTGGTAACCTCAGTAAATTAAAGTTTAACGCACATGGCATGCCATCAAATATCGAAGGTGAATTAGGTTATTACAACCCAGCGACACACGATAAAGATATTAATAAGTTAATTAAAAATATTGGCGCTATATATCATCTACAAGCTAACCAGTCTTTTAAAATAAGAAGAGTTAATAACTCATCAACGGGTTATCATACTCGGCTAGACTTATATGTAAATCACATAAAAGTAGAGGGTGCTGAATTCATTATTCATACCGACAACAATAATAATATTTATGCTATCAATGGTAATGTTATTTCTTCTGAAAATTTGGCCATTCAAGCTTCAATCACTCAACAGCAAGCGCTTAATGCATCATTAGATATATTAAGTGATAACAAAAATATAAATATCCTAGATCAGCCCAAGTTAATTTATGTGGTTGATGCTTTAGGGGGTGCTCATTTGTCATGGTTATCTTTAATTGAATATAAGGATAATAATGGTAGTCAATACCTTGATAAGATTTATATTGATGCCACAAATGCTCAATTTATCATGCGAACACCTCAAATTCATAACGCTTTAGATAGAGAAATACGCAGTGCTGGCAATCAAGATATCCCTTTAGGAACAACAACTCTTATCTCTGAGGGAGGCTCATCTTCAGACACTACCGCTATGGATGTCTATGAACATCTAAAAACAACGTATGATTATTTTAATAATAAACAGGGTATTGACTCTTTTGATGATAATGGCACAAGCCTAAAAGCGACTATTCATTATGTAGTAAGTGATGTAGGACAGCCAGATGAAAAAAATATTGGCCGTTGGGATTCAAACAATAAAAGGTTCCTCTTTGGTGATGGGGATGACAGCCTGTTTTCTTCTTTAGGACGTTCTTTAGATATTGTCGCCCATGAATATACTCATGGAGTATCGAATGAAATAGGCCCGACATTTATCTATCAACAGGGTGCTAACGGTAAATTTATTGGTGAGTCAGGAGGAGTAAGCGAAGCTCTTAGTGATGTTTTTGCTACAGCTGTTGATATTTTTAAAAACGGTCAAACAAGCAATACTTGGCTCCTTGCTGAAGATGTATGGAAACCAGCCGTTAGTGGTGATGCCATGCGGTATATGAATAACCCTACTAAAGATAATAATTCATTAGATTTTTATTTAGACCTCACTTCTAATACTGAGGTCCATGATAGCTCAGGCATAATCAACCTTGCTTATTACTTGTTGGTCAATGGCGGTTTTCATCCACAAGGACGAACCAGTCACCCTGTAGAAACGGGGGTTGGCCATACAAAAGCAGAAAACATCTTCTTTCAAGCACTTACCCAATACATGACTAGCGCTGAAACCTTTATAGATGCGATGGAACATACGGCAAGAGTTGCCCTACAAGTACACGGTAATAATTCAAATGAACACAAAGCGGTTTGTGCTGCATGGAGTGTGGTTGGTATACCTAATGACAGCTCGGTTTATTGCGCTAGCAGCCTGCCAAACAAAACAACTTGGCTTAATAAAAGTTACTCTTGTTCAAATGGTGGGGCATTAATTAATACTTCTTGGGGAATTGTTAATGGCAGTTTAGCTTCAGGAGAGTTTTATCAGCTTGAACACCGTAATGGAAAATACGGTGTTTGGGCAAAAATATTACCCTATAGCCAATCAACAAGTCACAGTGAAATTTATTTTAGTGGTTTGCAATATTTTAAAGCAAGAGTCTGTAACCATATGGGTGACTGTGGCACAGCAACGTCAACTTTAGTAAATGCTAGTTGTGGTGGCGGTGGTGGCGATTTGTAATAAATTAAGCTCAGGTGTTGTTAGAGTATAATAATTACCAATATCATCTGAGCGTACAATAAACGGTTGACTTAAAATTAAACTAATTGAGATATAAAATGAAAATTAACAATCTTTTGATACTTGTAATTATCTGTTTTATTAACGCTTGTCAGGGTGATTCAGAAGAAAAAGCAGAGCCAATAGCTGAACAAAAATATTTACTGGCTGTGACCTATGATAACTATGCATGGGGGGCAAGTCATGCAGGGATTTTTGTTGATATTGAAGGCAACTTTTATCATTATTATCATGATAAAGGGGATAATGATGGTTACCTTTCAGTAAATGAAGTGGCAGAGCAGTCAGAAATAGAACTCACTAAAGTGATGGGGGGCGCTGGGACTTTACTTGAAACTTTAGATATTGAAGTTATCAAGGAAATTAAAAGTATTGCCAGTCGGGTGACTTCTCATAATTTTACTGAGTCGCAGCAACGTTGTCATGATTCTGGAAGTATACGTTTTTTTAGCTTTTATTTTAATATAAACACTCAAATGTATACTCCAACTCTACTAGAGAAAACTGGTGGATTGGCACAAGTTAATCTTTCACCTTCTGCAAAAGAATTAGTGAATTGGCTGGACACTAAATCAAGTGAATATCAGTTAGGTCTTAATTCAGATGATTGCAGTTATATACCTGAAGATTAATATTATACGACTTTACTTTTGTGAAAATTCTTATAACTCTATAGCACTTTTGGGGATATATGACCTTAAAGTTAACAATCTAATTTCGGTGCATCCAAGATGATTCTAATGTCCGCTTTTGAAATTGGGAACATAATTGTACGTTCAATATTAAGTGAATTTTAGAGTACAAATAAATAAAATTTGTTGTAGTAGCTCAGACCAGTTCTGCCGTTAGTAACTCAAAAGCTAACTTCCGCTTTTGGCTAGTAGTTGCCCTAAAGAATAAACAGGAGTTAACGTCAACAATGCCGACTTTCCTGACTGTAATACTAAAATATAATCATAATAAGAAACAGACAGTTCGCGTTTGAATAGATCTGATAAGGCGTCTTTTTTGTTGCAGAAAACTTTATAAAGCATCTAATGAAAACATACCAACAGAATCTACTTTTAGCCAAAGCATCAACAGATAAACAACGTTACCAGCAGGTTTGCCTGAGCGCTAACAAAACTTAACTTGACGTCACATTATATTAAAGCCAGTGCTCTTCCATCTTGAATTGAAAGTATTGTTAATCTTAAGGTTTGCTTGTTCAAATAGATCAGCCGTTAGTGATGATAAGTTTAAGATGTTTGTAGCAGAATTCATTCGATGTCTCTTTTGGCTTTTTACGTTGTCTAGTTAACAAGTATTTACCACATTGAGACATCAACTTATTTAAAATCATCATCTTATTATCATTGTTTTATTGTATTTGAATCCCGAAACTTGAGTTGATTTTATACAAAAATGTTTAGTTGTTATTTTAAACTTATCATACGACCTTTTTACGTTGCTCTGCTAATCCCATGGCGAGTATAAAAGGGTTTTCCTTTTGCTGCGCTATAAAATTAGCTTTGCTTTGTAAATTAAGCCAATGATGGCTGATCAAACTCTGCGCTACTGCGCCACCTAAGGTAGCACCTGGGCCCAGAATAATAAGCTTATCGGGCGCAAACTCTTTAATGGCTACCTCTATCGCTTTTGAAAAGTTATAAGGTTCTACCACTTGTGTATTAAGCGTGTAGTTATGTAATTGCTCAACATCGCAACTATAAGGTTGCCACACTTGCCCTAAGCCATCAATTAACGGTATTTCAGGGGCATTAAACAGTTGTGCTGGCAATAGTTCCACCGCCCGCTTTGAAACATCACTTAGCAGCGGCGTATGAAAAGCAGCATGGTTAAATAAATTCATTGGATAACGGTCTTGTACCACCGGTAGTAACGCTTCTAACGCTTTCAAACCGGCCTTGTTACCACCAAATACTATATAACCACCTAAATTAATCGAGACATAAACTTCACATTCACTTTGTTGATTTGCTTGTGCTAACCATTGCATAACCTTGTGTTCTTGCTCTCGCTCAATATTCCACTCATCGTTAATAATTGGATATATCATTTGTCCGCCAATCACACCTTTTGTCATCATTGAGCCCATGGTATTAATTAGCTTAATAGCTTGTTTGGGCTTTAATGCGCCAGCAACCGCTAATGCTATATACCAACCCATGGAGTTGCCAGTAACCGCGACAATGTCGAACTCGTCTTTATTAATGGCTTGATAATCTGATAACGCACAAGCATAAATAAGTGCCGAAGCATTTTCACCGGCTGTATGGGTACGCATGCTGTAATTTTCCATACCATCAAGTTCAGAAACTTTCATTTGCCCTTGGCTGTCGCGAAAATCATCAATTAGAGAAACTATTTCGGTTTTATCGCTATGCAAACGCTGTAAATATCCTAGTTCTTCTTTATTGTAGGTACCTCGGCCAGGGCAAATAACTACCGCTCTTTGCTTTTTCTTATTCATGGCTTTTACTAGTGCTTTATCGGTATTTTTTATTGACGAACTCATTGGCAAATCTCCTTCGCAGCATCGACAATATTATTAACCGATGGTAATACCTCATAGGCTGCAGCGCCTAGAGGAATAAAGCTATCACTGGCGGTAACGCGTTTTATTTTAGGACACTCACTTGTTTTCTCATGAATTAAAGTCACTAGCGCTTCACTAATTGAGCCCGTTTGACGACATTCATCAACAATAAGCACATGCTCACAATCATTCACTTGCGCCAAAATACCTTTTTCATCTAATGGTGCTAACCAACGTAAATCAACAACACGTGCATCAATTCCCTGCGCTGCTAATTTTGCTTGTGCTTGGCGCGATAAGTAATTGCCATTGCCATACGTTAAAATACACAGTTTTTTACCTGAGCCAGCAACCTTAACGCCTAAATCGATACTGCTGTCTGCCAATTCAGGAGGCTGATATTCAAAGGTCCATAAACCATCACCTTCTTGGTGTAGGTCTTTCGCCATGTACAACGCTATTGGCTCTAAAAATATCACCATACGTTGTTGCTCTTGCGCTAAACGCACACTGGCGCGCATCATTTCAACTGCATCGGCACCATTTGACGGACAAGCGATGATTAATCCTGGAATATCGCGAAAAACGGCAAAAGAGTTATCATTATGAAAATGACCACCAAAACCTTTTTGGTAGGCCAAACCCGCAATGCGGATCACCATGGGATTAGTAAATTGCCCATTTGAGAAAAACGGTAATGTCGCCGCTTCGCCACGAATTTGATCTTCAGCGTTGTGCACATAAGCTAAAAATTGAATTTCAGGGATAGGTAAAAAACCGTTGTGCGCCAAACCAATAGCGGTACCTAAAATCGTTTGCTCATCTAACAAGGTATTAATCACCCGGCTTTTGCCAAAACGTTCACATAACTTTGCAGTAACGTTATAAACGCCGCCTTTTTTGCCAATATCTTCACCGCACATAACAATACTAGGATATTCAGCCATCAAGTCCATCAATGCCCAGTTAATCAATTTTGCTAAATGCTGTTTTTTAGGTAGGTTATGTTTCTCATGTTTAAAAATTTCTGCGCGAGTTTTATCGCTAACTAACACCGAGCTTCGTGCTTTAGTAACGTTAGGTATAATGCTTGCCATTACGGCATCAGCACTGGTCAGTTTTTCCTTGCTAGCGGCATTTTCAGCAATAACCTCAATGCGCTTTTCAACGTCTTGATAAATATCGATTAGCTCTTCAGTCGTTAAAATATTGTTTTCTAAGATAATGCGCGCGGTGTGTAATAAAGGATCTTGAAACTCTGTTGCCGTAATGTCAGCCATATCACGGTAAACAAACTCAGCATCAGAGCCCGCATGCCCCAAAATACGCACAGTGCGGATATGTAAAAACACGGGTTTACGCAATTCTCGAGCAATTCGCTCTGCTTCTTTTGCGGTTTTATAGGTATCTAAAATATTTAAGCCATCACAATAGAGGTAAGTTAAGCCGGCTCTATTTTCATAATTAGCGGCGATCCAGCCTGCCGGTGTAGCCGTTGAAATACCAATACCATTATCTTCACAGACAAAAACAATTGGCATAGGTATAGACTGATAAGCTGCCCAAGCTGTGCTGTTAATTGCCCCTTGTGTAGTGGAGTGATTCGATGAAGCATCACCAAAGTTACAAATAATGACGCCATCGTCTGGGATCTCACCTTTATGCGCTAAACGTTTTGCTAACGGAATGCTATATGCAGCGCCCATCGCTTTAGGCAAATGCGACGCTATGGTACTTGTTTGTGGTGGAATAGAGAGCGCTTTACTACCAAGCACTTTATGACGACCGCCAGAGATAGGGTCATCTTTTGATGCAGCAAATGACAATAGCATGTCATATAAAATCGTTTGTCCTGGTACTTGCTTACTTCGCTGAATAACAAACGCACCGCTGCGATAATGCAAAAATGCCATATCTGTCGGACGAAATGCCTTAGCATAAGCAGCATTACCCTCATGACCTGAGCTACCAATAGTATAAAAACTTTGACCTTTTTTCTGCATCACACGTGATTGCAAATCAAGGTGGCGACTCATTACTTGGGTTTCAAATAGATCAATAACTTCAGCTGAACTTAATCCAACATCACTAGGAGTTAAAGCACAAGTTGATTCAGGCAAAGTTTGGGCGCGAACAAAGTTAATAAAGTTTTCTTTCACCAGCTGATTACGATCAGACATGATATCTCCACGGGGAATTATTATTATTATTGTGGTTTAAAACTAATGCTATAGGGCTACATAAAGCATCAAAAAAAGCATAAATAAAAGGCGTATCAAATACGCCTTATTCAGTGTTTTAGTAAAATGCTTGTAAACCAGTTTGTGCTCTACCTAGTATCAGGGCATGCACATCATGTGTACCCTCATAAGTATTAACCGCTTCAAGGTTCATCATATGACGAATAATATGAAACTCATCAGCAATACCGTTACCACCGTGCATATCACGAGCCATGCGAGCAATTTCTAATGCTTTACCACATGAATTACGTTTGATCAGCGATATAGCTTCTGGTGCTAATTGATCCGAATCCATTAAACGACCCACTTGTAAGCAAGCTAATAATCCCGTGGTGATATCGGTTTGCATATCGGCTAATTTTTTCTGAATTAACTGTGTTGCCGCCAAAGGACGACCAAATTGTTCACGGTCTAGTGTGTATTGACGAGCACCATGCCAACAAAATTCTGCAGCGCCTAAAGCGCCCCAAGCAATGCCATAGCGTGCTTTGTTCAAACAACCAAATGGGCCTGATAAACCTTTAACATTTGGTAAAATATTATCGCTAGGTACAAAAACGTTATCCATAACGATTTCACCGGTAATGGATGCTCGTAATGAAAATTTACCTTCAATTTTTGGTGCACTTAAACCTTCCATGCCTTTTTCTAAAACAAAACCACGAATCACACCATCAAGTTTGGCCCAAACCACAAAAATATCTGCCACGGGAGAGTTTGTGATCCACATTTTATTACCCGTAATGCGATAACCGCCATCAACCGCAGTAGCATGTGTAGTTAAGCTACCTGGATCTGAGCCTGAATTAGGCTCAGTTAAACCAAAACAACCAATGTATTCACCAGACGCTAGTTTAGGTAAATATTTCATCCGTTGCTCTTCACTACCATAAGCATAGATTGGATGCATAACTAAAGATGATTGCACGCTCATCGCACTTCGATAACCACTATCTACACGCTCAACTTCTCGTGCAACTAAGCCGTAAGTAACATAATTCACGCCTGCACAGCCATATTTTTCAGGTAATGTAGCGCCTAATAAGCCCAGTGCACCTAGTTCGCGCATAATTTCAACATCAAACACTTCATTTCGGTTAGCCATTAATATTCTTGGCATTAGTTTTTCTTGGCAATATTGATGCGCACTGTCACGGATCATTCGCTCCTCTTCAGACAATAAAGATTCCAATAAAAGTGGATCTTGCCATTTAAATGAGGGACGGTTTGCACTGCTTGAATGAGACATGAAATTACCTGTTAAGCTGAGAAATAATTAAGTGCAAAAATAATAAGCAAATACTAGCCAAAGTTAAAACATTATTTTCCTTTAACTGATATAGTTTAAAGCTATACCTAGGTTGACTAAGTTTATTATGGATTTAAAATCACTCAATTATTTTATTACAGTCTATGAGTTAAAAAGTTTTAGTGCTGCTGCAAAAGCGTGTTTTATTGCCCAGCCTTCAATATCTGCAGCAATAGCACAACTTGAACAACAACTGAAAGTAAAACTTTTTATTCGCCATGCACGTGGTGTAACGCCTTCAGAGCAAGGTAAAAAACTATTTCCATTGGCCAAACAGCTGTTAGGGCAAGCAGGTGCAATAAAAAACGTTTTTTCAGAAAAAACCCATAAGCAACCTTTTAACTTAGGCGTTACCCGCGGCTTAGGTGTTGAACGTATGAGCTTATTATTAAAAGAATTCACCTCAGCAAACCCTTCTGTCGAACTGACTTTAGTGCCACATACTGAAAATGTTGATGCACGTATTATTCTAAAAGATGAATTACAGGAAAATGAGCAGTATATAGACATGTGGCATGAAGATTATTTACTTGCCGTTCCTTATGACCATATATTTGCCCTTGAAGATACCGTCACAATTCAACAGTTAGATGGCTTACCTTTTATTCAGCGAATGCCTTGCAGTGCTTGGGATCATCTACAAGACACTTTAGCGATCGCCGGTATTAGTCTCGACGTACGAGCAAAAATCACTACCATAGATTATGCACTTGGCTTGGTACATGCTGGTTTAGGCTGCGCATTCTTACCCGCACACAGTGAAATTATTAAACGCAGTGACGTGGTCTTTAGGCCAATAGTCGGCTTACAACTCACACGAGAAATTGTATTGGCATACACAACATCGTCAAAAGCCATCAATAACTTAAAGCGTTTAGCTCATAAACATGCCCATTAGACATTACTGATAACGGAGCATATCCCTCTGTTTTTCTAGATAGCTCATTGAACAGCGCGACATATAAGCTAAAGTTTTGGGCAACTTTCTAACAAAGTAATGAAAATTTTCCATCTAATCAGCTATGTCTTAACAAAGTAAGAATATTAGCATTAGTTAAAACTGATTAAAAAATCTAAGTAAATTAATTTTGATCATCGTCGCTATTGCCACATTCGAGACATAAGCATTTTAAAATTCAGATTGGATTTTTTTGTATATTTTGATCTAGAGCGGACATGACTGAACAACCACATTACGTTAACAGCTTCCTGATAGCGGACGTTCCTCGTATATGAAAACGAGTTATTCGATGATAAATTTTTGCCAATAATCTATTAAGACTGACTGGCAACTGTGCCACCACAGCGGTCATTCGAGTCATAAGCATCGATATAAGTATTTACGATAAAAGCGGACCTTCGATTTCCGGTTTTCCATTCCAATTTTTTGATCACTTTGAGGCGTTTTGCTGCAACTGATGTTCGTATATGGAAGTTAACATCAGCCACAGTGAAGTTATTAAATAAAGTGCGATTAATCTTTGTAAAGTATCTGCATGTGACAACAAATCAGTGTAGTGGAGTAAAGCCAGCAATAATAAAACTAATACCTAACTTATGACCGTCAATTAAATACAACTGCATGTAATCGATTATCTGAAGAATTCAATTATCCCAGTAGCGGGATAGTAAAGCTCAATTTCACCATCTAGTTAATCAATTAACTCCTTGCTACTATTTTCCTGTCGCTAAGCAAACATGAAATTGGAGAAGATAATGGCTGAGAACAAAATTATAGTAGTTACAGGTGCCACCGGAAATCAAGGTGGCGCAGTCGTCAAACATTTACTGAGTAAAGATTTTACCATTAAGGCTGTGTCTCGTAACCTGTATGGTAAAGGCGCAGACAAGTTACGTGAAATGGGCGTGGAGGTGGTCTTTGGTGATCTGGATAAACCGGAAACCTTAACTCCGATACTTAAAGGAGCCTACGGGGTGTATTCTGTTCAGAATAATTGGACTAGCAGCATAGCTGTTGAAATAGCCCAAGGTAAATTTTTAGCTGATGCCGCGAAAGCTGCGGGGGTTGAACATTTTGTTTATTCTTCAGTAGGCGGTGCAGAACGTCATACAGGCATTCCGCACTTCGACAGTAAAGGAGAGATCGAACGCCACATTGCTAAAATAGGATTACCCTACACTTTTGTCAGGCCAGCCTATTTTGTTGAAAATTTTCTCGCAGAAGGTAGTTTTGCCTTTATTAATTGGAGCTTGTTGTCTTGGGCGCTGAAAAAGAATCGCAAGATCCAGTTTGCTGCCGTTGATGATATTGGTGCTTATGTAGCCTTGGTATTCTCTCAACCGGACAGCTTCATGGATCAGGCGATAGAATTAGCGGGAGATGAAAAAACGTTTGCAGAAATTAAAGAAATTTACATGCAAGTGATGGGTAAAAAACCAAGTTACCTGACTATGCCCGGTTGGTTGTTTTCCCCTATGAGCAAAGAGATGTCCACTATGTTTACTTGGTTCAAGAATGATGAATTTCAGGCTGATATTCCGGCATTGAGAGATCAATTACCTCAACTAAAGAGTCTAAAACAGGCACTAACAGAACTTAAAGGCTCCTAGTTAGAAAAAGTTAACCTTAGCTCAGATGAAAAGTTCACTGAGCAGAGGGAGCCTTTTTACGTTTTTGATAAACTTTACCTAAGATGATATCAATAGGAATGAATACAATGATCTTCAAAAAAGCACATCTACCGATTTTAATTTCATTTTTCATGTCAGCGTTTATGGCACTGATCATGTCAGGGGTGCTGGTTGCTTGGAATTCAGGCTTAGACGCAACTTTTTTGATACGCTGGATGTCGGCATTTGCGCTCGCATTTACTGTTGCGTTTCCAACGGTGTTGATAATAGCCCCCTTGGTAACTAAGTTCGCTTTATTGCTTGTTAAACCAGACTAACTGGGTAGTCGGTTTCGGAAATAAACTTAGTCCTTAACATAAATACCGTGGATGTTATTTATCATGTAATCAACCGCACTCGCAAAATCAGTGAATTGCTTAACGGGCAAGCCTGATTCTCTGGCTGCACGTTCGCAAGATAATATCCCAAGCGAATTACCACCGACCAACCCCAAAAACACACAGCCTAATGCAATATCTTCCTTGAGATGGGACTGTAAATGTTGATAGGCATCTGATGTGGCCAGACTGTCAACATCTTTGAATTCAATAATAAGAACCCAATAAGTAAAGTTTTTATCTGTGATCTGTTTATTGACCCATTGGGCAAAGTACTCAGCCCCTTCAAGATTTACGGGGCCTGAAGGTTTGACAACCAAAATATTGCCTAACCACTTAATTTTTATATCGCCATGAGCTGCAAACTCCATTGTTTCCTCTTTAGTATTAGATGAGAAAACTTAAGTGTAGTAGCAGTTTTTTGAGTTCCCCCTCATTGATAACTATGGATAGAAAACGCGATAAATTCCAGTTAAAGTTTAGCATCCCACGGAGCATGTGGCTGAGTTAACGCAACCACATGATCAATAAAAACTCGCACGTTTCGGGCAAGATGCTTATGGGAAGGGTAAATGATATATATGCTTTGTATCGGTGGCGAGTAGTCGGTCAATAAACGAATGAGTTCACCTTTTTCTAAAGACTGGATAACTAAAGGGTAAGGGACTTGGGCAATGCCCATGCCGTTGTGGGCAGCTTTAACGACTAATTGCATACTATCAACCGCATATCGTCCCGTTACGGGAACCGATATTTCATCTTTTTCAGTAATAAATCGCCAAGTCTGATTTTTCAAACTCGTCCCCATGATAATACAGTCGTGTTGGGTCAAGTCCGGGGGGGTCTTCGGTCTGCCCGCCCGTGCAATATAATCAGGGCTAGCGCAAAATACACTCTGTTTTGGACCAATGCGTCGTGCAATAAGGCTGGAGTCTTTCAACTCACCAGAGCGAAACGCGATATCAATGCGCTCTTCGATAATATCGACATAGCGATCGGTTACTTCCAGCTCTATTTGCACATCAGGGTATAACGCCAAAAAGTCATTCATCCAAGATTGTAAGTAATTGATGGCGAAATCTGTGGGGGAAGTAATACGCAACACGCCCGTCGGCATTGCTCTAGATTGGCTGACTAAGGCGTTAGCTTCCTCAATGGCAACTAAACTTTGCTGGCAATTTTCAAAATAGTGTCGCCCAATATCTGTAAGATGAAGCTTGCGCGTCGATCTTTGCAGTAGCCGAACCCCAAGCGTATCTTCAAGTTTTTGGATTTTTCGGCTTACCGTGGTCGAGGGCATCGCTAATTGCTTACTTGCGCCAACAAAACTGCCTGCCTCTACCACTTTCACAAACACATAAATTTCATTTAAATCAATCATTAATAACCATTTATCACTAATGGGATAGTTAAACTCAATTATACCATCTAATCAAGAGGTAAAAAATGAAATAATATAATTTCATCGTTTAACTGCACAAGGGCAAAACATGAGTCGCTCCATTATAGAAACTAGAACAGGCCATCAGCATGGTCCAGTGACCAGTTTTATCAACCAAAGCAATATTAAGCAACTGAACCCATTTGTATTGTGGGATCACTTTGAGACCAAAGGGCTAAAAGGTACGGCGGGCTTTGGATTTCACGGTCATTCCGGAATTGCCACTATTACTTACCCAACAATCGGCGACATCGTTCACCAAGATACTGATGGTAATAAAGGCAAACTTAAAGCCGGAGGTGTCCAACTAATGGCATCAGGTGCGGGTGTTTTACACAAAGAGACCGTGTATCCAGAACGCGGCACAACCGACGCCTTTCAACTTTGGACGCTTTTACCCGAAGATGATGTTGAAATGGGCGCTGTGACCTACTCATTAGCCCAGAAAAATGACGCTCCGATAGTCGTTACTTCCTACAGTCAAACCAAGGTATTAATCGGCCAACATGAAGGTGTTGTCAGCCCTGCTAAACACAGTGTCGCCATAACTTATATGGAAGTAACCATAAAACCAAACGGAAAATGGCAGCATGCTGTCGAAAAAGGTCAAACTACAGGTTTTGTTTATGTTCGTTCAGGTGAAATTGACCTTAATGGCTCATTACTAAAAGCGAAGCGTCAAGGTGTGTTGAACAAATCAGATGCAAATATTAAATTAACGGCCGGCGAATTCGGTGCAACCATTATGGTGGCATTAGGGCAACCATTGCAGCAAACCATTATCAGTTCAGGACCGTCGGTACATTCGAGTATTGACCGTTTGAACGAAGGTACACGCAATATCAAGCGATTGACACAAGCGCTTATTAATCAATAAAACAGAAACTAATCTACACGTAGGCTAAGCCAATTCAGGTTTAGCCTTCAACCAACCAACGAGGTTTATGATGAAATCACCACTATTTACACCAGAAAATACCGCTATGCTACTTATTGATCATCAAGTCGGCACTATGGGCTGGGTCGGCTCTGCGAGCCTGGAAGAAATTAAAATGAATACCATTGCATTGGCACGAGCGGCTGATGCTGTTGGTATGCCGTTAATTCTTACCTCTAGCATGGAAGATCAGGCACAGGGACCTTTGTTTGAAGAGTTACAACAGGCGGTACCAGAGGCTTACGCTAATCGAGTTATACGAGGAGGCATGGTTGATTCTATGAAAGATGAGGGCTTTGCCAATGCTGTAAAAAATACTGGACGAAAAAATCTTATCATTGCGGGTATTACGACTGACGTTTGTGTGATTTACCCAGCTATAACATCAGTGCAAGCAGGTTATAATGTTCAGGTTGTTGTTGACGGCTCAGGATCTCCCACCCAAACGGCTGACGATACCGCTTTACGACGCATGGAAAACAATGGCGTAACATTGACAACGACCAACCAGTTAGTTGCCGAACTTGCTCAAGACTGGAGCACCGAAAACGGTCAGAAACTCATGCAGGTATTGTATGAAGAAATATTATCAAAGCAACACTAGTCATCCAAATTAGTGTCGAAAATTAAAGCAAGCCAAGCACCTTTGTAGTGAAATATTACTACAAAGGTGTCTGAGCGTTTTCGCTGAACATCGCTTATTAACACTTGTGAACTTAAAACGAAGCTAAAAATCAACTAAAGCGATTGTCTGCTATCAGGCAATAGTTAAACTCCAGAAATGAAACACCATTGGCAGGAATGAGCTTGCAGGAGTCATAGCTGTCATAGCATCATCCAACTCGATTGAACATCACCATGACTGACTCCTGAGCCACCACAGCGGTCGTTCACGTCATGACTTCAAAGTACCAAAAGCTAAAGTAGAGCAAGCAGTCACTAACTTTAATTAATGCCACTTTCGAAACATAAGTAACGGAAGTATTTAAGCCGAAATTTAAGTTAGTCCGTGCAATGCACCTCCATACTTGTGAATTTAAGACATTAAAACATGTATAAATTTAAATGCAGCATAAAGGGAAAACCGTCATATGACGGCTATTTATTTTCAATCTAGTGAGGTTCTAAACGTTAGATCACCTACTTTTAAATTTTTCCATTTAGGCTTAACGGCTTCAACTTCATTATTTAAAAGATAATCTTTTATAAGTCTATTATCATTAGGGTTACTCGTTTGCATATATTTAGATTTCCACTGCTCATCTTTCAAAAACCACAGGTCAGCGGATGTAGAATGATTATTTTCTTCAATAACTATATAATCTAACTCACCATCTTCGTTTAAATCTTTAGCAATGAAATAATAATTGTTTCCGCGATATGTAGTCCATTCATTCTTAGTTTCTTCGCTATAAACAGCTTCAATTAAATTTTCTGGAAACTCATTTTTACTAGGCCAATAATTAACAAATTGCAGAAAATCTTCAAGACTTAATTCATCTTTAGCAATATTCTGATGGTTTACATACATTCTATCAATAATAGCTATCTTTTCAGGAGCTGAATCTTTTAATTCGGTCTTAAGTTTTTGCAACTCTATATAACCTTGTCGTCCTAAAGATCTATCAAAATATTGATAATCAAATTCATCATATGTTATCTCACTATCATGCAATCGTGATAATTGACTTGAAGCTGAAATACTTTGAAAGTTTAATAGTGGAGAATTAACCAATAACATAGAAACAAGGACAACAATTCCCATAGATATATTAACTTTACTGAGTGTTTCTAACCATGCATCCCGCTTTTTAATAATGCCAATTAAATAACCGAAAGAAAAACATGCAAGTAAAACACAAATTAAAACAGCCCAACAACGATCAACTGTTAATCCATATTGGTCAATACGAAGCCAGAGGCCATAAAATGAAATAAGGCTATAAATGGGTAATACACCTACTCCAATAAAAATTAGTCTGTGTAAAATATTATGATATGGACGTTCATGGGAAGCATCTTGATAAACGGCATTCACGAAAAACAATGTTAATGCTTGTAACCACATTACCAACAAGCTTCCTGTACCCGTCTTCCAGAGTGTATCTAGACCAGTAAAAGGTAATGTTGCTAGAAAACCTAATGAAACGATGGTTAATGCAGGTAAAAGAAATTTAATTAATGTTTGCAGAATTGTAGAAATATTATCAACCGTGAAAATAATATTTCTAAAAACTATAATGGCAAAACCGAAAGCAAGATTTAATACGGGTATAACAAACCAATCTTTTCTTAATAACTCTTTAAAGAACTCAATTTCTAAAACAGAAAATAATCCAGCCCCTAAATGTAAGATTCCCCAAAAAATTAAAACGAATAACCAACATTCACCGAATATAATAAAATTTCGCCATGATAATTTAAAAAGTGAGCTGTAACTAATTTCTTCATGACTTAGATATTGTTGGATATACATTAACGCTTTAAAAGCAGCTATAAGAGCAGTAAAACAAAATATACCGATAACACTGCCATTGTTAACAAATTCTATTGGTTCTTGTTGATAGCCAACATAAGCACCTAAAACAGATAATAATAAAGTAAAAGGTAATAAATATTTTACTGTCGCTTTGCTATTAGTTTTTGTAATTGATAATAGTGTGAGTAAAGGGAAGCTAATTGAAACAGTAACTAACGATATTAACCAAATAGGCTCTGTAGAAGGCCATATTTTATGTTCGACACTTTGGTACAACAGAGTTAATAAGATCCCTTGAATGAGGGATATAGTGATGATTAAAGGTTTTGGTAATTGATTATCCATATTTTTATTCTTATTTAATATTGTTAGTTATTTGCTTTAGTCGTTTTTAGTATTCAATTTCTGATAGTTGTATAGCAGACATTAAGCTTTTCAAGTGGTTAGGTCAACTATGAGCATTTCAGAGGGCATAGATTCCCCTAACCAATAATTTATTCCATGACTGGCAACTCCGCCACCATTGCGGTCATTCGATAGGAGAGTATTTTGTAGCTAAATCTACCAATTGGCTTAAAGTAGTGCTAACAATGTTACCCTGAAGTCTTTATTCATCAGGGTTAGCAAAGAATACTTAATCCTATGGTGATGGTTTAGTGGTGAAACAATCTGATTTACCATCATCAGAAACAAAAAAACACCAATCATTACAATTGATGTTTTCTAGAATCAATATTAAAAACTCTATTAGGATTGTTTCTTAAATCGACGTGATGCTAAACCAATCATTCCTAATGCAAAAATAGCGAGTGTGGTTGGCTCCGGCACATCAGTTTTCTTAACTAATGCGTGCTGCATCCACACCTGGTCCTCAGTCTTTGTGTTTCGTGTGATCCCCGCGGTATTCGCTAAACTGATATTATCACCAATTGGACGATCGTTATGTCCCCTATCAGTATTAACGCCGTTTACAGTATTATACATTAAGTCGATATGCCCGACCCAAAACGCGCCAGTCGTATTTGGGCTGCGCACGTTAATGTACCCACGGTTATACTTTGACGTTGTGACTCCGGTGAAGCCAAATGACCGATTTTGTGAGTATCCTCCGGCGAACCAATCATAAACTTGCTTCTGCTGTGCGGTAAGACCGTTCAGTTGCATCCAACCACCCTGATTGTCTAAAGCGTTAAATACTCCGACGGTCATGCTTAAATAAAGCTCATTAACTTGAGTTGCAGTCGCGTATTCGTAATCTTTATACTGACTCTGAGTTAAGATATTGGTTTCTACATATAACTTTGACTTACCACTAGTTATATCTAATTCTAACCATTCGTTACCACCAGTTATCAACCCCGCGTTAGCTTGCATTCCACAGACCAACATAAAACTAATAATTAGATTCTTATAAAATTTAAACTTCATTTGAGCTTCCTTTTTAATCCCTTTCCATTAGATTTGGTAGGTAATTGTTTAAATAGTAATTTATTAATATACTTGCTTTTATGCAAAAAACATACCAAAATTAAAATATCAAACAATTTCAATATTATGATAATTTATGCAGTGTTTAATTAAGTAACACTGTAAAATAATCTGACAAAAAACAACTTGTCAACCAGTTGTTTCGATTGAACAATATTAACAAACTGTAAATAAAACTAGTTTTAGTATAAAAATATTATTAGATGATTAAATTTCATCTTTAACCTGATATAAACCACTACAACATTCATGCTGAAACCACTTAAAACAAGTGTTTCAGTAGTGTAATTGATTAAAACTCAGTGATGCTAATTGTTGTATTCCAACACCGTAACATCACTACATACCAGTATATTCAACACATATTTACCACCTAGCAACTGACTTGTAATCAGTTGGTTTGACATGTCATTCATTGGTCTTACTATAAAATCAAGATATTGATTTTATAGTAATTTATCTATTTCTATATTCATGAGATTAGCATAAAACAAGATGGTGGAATTCAATATATGCATACTAACAGAGTTTTATCCGTTGCTAGTGAATTCGAATGTTGATAACGCGAACTTTGATTTCTTATTCGATCAACAATTACTTTTGTATCATAGTTAACATCTAAAGGTTGAACTCCACAGTCGGCTTTGAGCTTTCAGCAGTCATAGAGATTGTCCTCGCTCTATAGCATCATTTTTACTTTTTTTATCCTGAAATTAGCATCAAAGTCGATTTGGGGGACGTCCGCTAAGCTGAGGGTTATTAAGTTAGCTGTCGAACTTGCTTAGGTCAACTAACGGGTGCTTAGTTGACCTCGACAAACACTCTCAATATCAAAATTTTTATTCCGCTTAGCGCACACAGGAGACGTTAACACAGTTATTTCATGATGTTTTTCGAATAATTATTAAGGTTCAATTATGGCAGTTGAAGACAGGTTCCAACTTTATTTAGAGTGTTTTTTTAATAGATAAAGCTTACTGCAACATTTGTTTCTATCTTCATTCACAAAAGCACATTTGTACTCAACGGCATAAGTAGCTTGCATGGGATTTTTGTTTCGATCTTTATTTAGCTTCTACAACAATAATAAAAATTTTAGACTAAAGACAAAAAACCCAACAGTTACGTTGGGTTTGATTGAGTTCTAGTGACTAAATTGGCACTTTAAGACTGATTGTTCGCTAGAACGGGATATCATCATCAAAATCAATCGTTGGCTCTTGAGGGTTAACTTTAGGAGCTGATTGCTTTTGTTGTCCTTGATTTGCAAAACCACCTTGCTGCTGTGGTGCTTGTTGTGAATAACCGCCTTGCTGCTGTGGTGCATTGAAGCCACCTTGTTGCTGTGCTGGTGCATAAGCAGGTTGTTGACTTTGTTGTGGCGCTTGCTGAGAGTAACCACCTTGTTGCTGTGGTGCTTGTTGCGGAGCCTGCTGTGATGATTGCCCAGAAAAGCCACCTTGCTGCTGTGAAGCTTGACCAGAGAAACCGCCAGCTGACTGACCGCCAGAACCTTGACCACGTGAGTCGAGCATTTGCATAGAGCCATTAAAGCCTTGTACAACGATTTCAGTGGTGTACTGATCTTGGCCTTGTTGGTTTGCCCACTTACGCGTTTGTAATGAACCTTCGATATATACTTTCGAACCTTTTTTAAGGTATTCGCCAGCAATCTCAGCTAATTTTCCAAACATAACAACACGATGCCATTCTGTTTTTTCTTTCTGCTCGCCAGTTTGCTTATCTTTCCAGGTTTCAGAAGTTGCAATAGTAAGATTAGCAACGCCGCCACCGTTAGGCATAAAACGTACTTCTGGGTCTTTACCTAAATTACCTAAAATGATTACTTTATTAACACCGGCCATGAAAAAATCCTATCTTTGTGCGTAAATATTTTATTTACTGATTTACGTTATCGACAAACATAAAATAATTTATCGATGCAATTTTAAAAAGTGGCAATTATTCTATCACTGTGAGTAAAAAATTTCTTTGAGTTTCAGTGCATTTTTAAGTTTATTTTTTGATTATTTTAAACCGACATTATTCTTCTGGAAAAAGGTGAGCCTTCATTTCTATTTTTATCTGCTCAGGTATTTTTAAAGACGATTGATTTTCAAAACAAAAGTGAACCATAACGGCAGTTCCTGAGGCGCACTTTTTATTTTTTTGCCACGCTTCTTGGTAAACAGTAAACGATGACCCACCTATACGACCTATATAGGTGCGGATTTCAATTTCTTCACCATAGTAAAGTTGAGCATGGAATTCCACATCAATTTTAGCCAGAATTAACTGCCAATTTTTTGTATCTAATGTAGGCATAAAAAACCGAAAGACCGGATCTCTCGCTCCTTCAAACCACACAGGTAACAAGGTATTATTTATATGGCCTAGCGCATCGGTATCGCTAAATCTTGGCATTAATTTTTCACTGAACATAAATATTTTCCACAGATTTTAAGTGAGCTTATTTTACATACTTTTTCATTGTGTTGAAGTGTACAAGCGAAGTTAATAGAATATAAGCTATTGCTATGGTATTTTCATTATCAATATTTATTGAAGCTTATCAAACTATGACTGACTTTATAGAACTATACCCTAACGCCCTTTCTCCAGAGTTTTGTAAAAGATTCATTCATGATTTTGAAAGGAGTCCGCATAAAAACCAAGGACGTACCGGTGGCGGCGTAGATACTAGTAAAAAAATTAGCCAGGATATTTATTTAAATCAGCATGCTGAATTTCAGCCGGCACTGGAAACCATTTTACAAGCCTGTATTACTCATATCACTGAGTATGTCAGCAAATACTACTTTAGCTTGATCAGCAGTATTTCTTTAACCGTACAGCACCCTGTGACAAAGCAGCCCGTACAACTAACCGCTGATAACTTTGAAGAGGTAGGTAGACCTAATTTAGTCAATTTAATACAGTATTTATTTAGGCTCGCCCCGATTAATGCCCAAAAATATTTACAGGGTAAAGGCAATTATAATTATTGGCATTCTGAAATATTTCCACAGCTTGGTGATAATAATGCCTTGCACAGAAATTTGCTTTTTCTTATATATTTAAATGATGTCGAAGAAGGTGGTGAAACTGATTTTTTCTATCAAGAAAGAAGTGTTAAGCCAAAAGCTGGCACTATGGTTATTGCTCCTTGTGGCTTTACTCATACCCACAGAGGCAATGTACCGGTGTCATCAGATAAGTATGTGTTAACGTCATGGATGCTATTTAACCCCGCAGATAAAATTTACACCCCACAACCTTAGCAAAAACATACCCGTTTCACTTCATCATGCCTATGACATGCTGAAGTGAACGGCTATTATCTATTTGCTTATAAAAATAGTTTCAGTAATCGGTCTATTTGAGCCATTCTTAATTTTTTTAACAGTTTTTTAGGTTTTTCTGGGTACTGATCTTGTGACTCGAGTTGCAAGTAACTGCTAATTAATGTCGTATGTTGATTAATAACTGCCAGTTCATCAGTGAGCGTAGGTAATAAGTTTTGCTTGGCATCGTCAATTAATAAACCATTTTCTAGATCTAAGCCCCAAGCCCGTGGATTAAGATTATTACCAGTCAAAATATGCCAGCGTTCGTCAGCAACTATGCCTTTTAAATGAAAACTATTACTTTCGTGCTTCCATAAACGCACTTTCAGCAGCTTGTTATCAATGTATTTTTGTTGTCTTTTTAAAAATGCCTTTAATAAGGTTTCATAAATATAAGGAATAATACCTATTGTTGAAAATTTATCTTCATCCGCAATAAAAAAATCATTGGCTTTTTTATCGCCAATAATAATAGTCACTTCAACGCCACGCTTTAGCGCTGAACGTAAATCTCGCATAACCGGCTTCGGTAAATTAAAATAGGGGGTAAAAATCAGTAAATTTTTCTTTGATAAACGAATCGTTTCGCGGATC
The DNA here is from genome assembly GCF_014077405.1 of Colwellia sp. BRX10-9. Classification (NCBI taxonomy): domain Bacteria; kingdom Pseudomonadati; phylum Pseudomonadota; class Gammaproteobacteria; order Alteromonadales; family Colwelliaceae; genus Colwellia; species Colwellia sp. BRX10-9. The sequence goes on from NZ_JACGVV010000027.1 coordinate 51,136, forward strand.
TGTTGATTAAGTTGATTTTTTCTCCGGCCAAAACCAATCAGCGGCACAACAGATAATTCACCTGCTAAAGATTCAGGTTTTTGTGCATAGAAGTTAAAACGTACCGTTTTTAATAGCGCTTTTAGCTTAGATATTGTATTTTTTATTTGTAATTTATTAGGTAAAGTTGCCACATTTAATTGCGGCGAGAATTCACTCTTAACAAAGGTTTGTTGAAGGAATTGACAAAAACTTTCACACAACGCCGGTGATTGAATTTGGTAATAACGGTCTAAACGATATTTTTCAGCTTGGTGCAAATAGATATCATTAATACTCGCCCCCGTATAAAGTAAAGTATTATCAAAAATCATGCCTTTAAAGTGCCAAACGCCCATTAATTCTTTACGTTTAACCGGCACACCGTACACGGCAATACTTTCACTGTATTGTGAGGCTACTTCAAGATAAAAATCGCGATTACCTTGCCCTGATTTATCACCAATTAGACCCCTTTGCGCGCGATGAAAATCAACAAACACTTTAATATCTAAATGAGGGTTAGTTTGCTTTGCTTGATATAGGGCATGTAACACTTGCTGACCAGCCGCATCATCTTGTAAATATAAAGCCGTTATATAAATACGTGATTGCGCACTTTCAATTAATCGAACTAAGGCGGTAGCATATTGTTTTGCGCTTGATAGCACCGTAATATTTTCAGCTAAAAGAGGAATACCCGCTAATACTTTATTCATTCAGGAAATCCACTTAATTTATGAACACATTGGTTTAACGGGCAATAATACCTTATTTGTTCAAACAGTCACTTTATTTCGATAAGTCATCGAGTTTAAATTGCGACAGTTGCTGTGTAAGGTGGTCAGCCAGTGTTAATAAATTTTCCCCTGCGCCGGCTGCATCTTTTGCTGATTGCATAACTAAGTCTGCGTCTTGGGCAATACTTTGGGTATTTTCTGCCATTTCTTTTACCATAACACCTTGCTGATTAACGGCGGTTGATATTTGTAAGGTCGCACCAACAATGTCTTCAACATTATGCGTAACTTCTGTAAAAGTGGTTTTGACGAGTGTTGTTTTATCAACACCTTGTTTAGCCATTGCAACACCTTGGTGCATTGCTTCAACAGACCGACTGGTGCCTGATTGTAACAAGGCAATTATACGTTGAATTTCGGCTGTAGAGTCTTGAGTTCGACTAGCTAACGTTCTCACCTCATCAGCAACAACAGCAAAACCACGTCCCTGCTCTCCAGCACGTGCTGCCTCGATAGCCGCATTAAGTGCCAACAAATTGGTTTGATCGGCTATTTCTTTTATGACGTTAACAAACTGACCAATGTCATGGCTATATTTTGCCAATTCATCAATAAGGCCTGCAGACGTATTAACCTCTTCTGAAATATTATTAATGGCTTGTGCCGTGTCACTAATAATATGACCACCTTGATTAACGTGCTCGCTGGTTTGTTCCGTTAATTGCAGTGTCGCTTCAGTACTGTCGCAAATCACCTGAACCGAGCCACTAACTTCATTGATAGACCGCACGACGGAGTGTGTGTTTAGCTGTTGCTGGGCAATACTGTGCTTCATATGATCGGTGAGTTGATGAATGTTGTTTGCCGAAGCGCGTAATTTGCTAATGTCATCACTAAAGATGGTCAGTAATTGGCGTATTTTTCTTTGCATTTGACTAAAATTTTTAGCAATATCACCAAGTTCATCAGACGCGTTAACCTTTAACGCCTGAGAAAAGTTACCGCTACCTAAATACTCAGCCGCTTGGTTGATGGCATTAACATTATTAATTAAGGAATAATAAATCCCCATGAGTAAGTAGCCAATCACCACAATAACAACTATTAATACTATCGCTAAAATCCAAAGAGTTTGCTCACTCTTCTGCGTTAAGGTATCAATTCTTGTTAATAACAAATTGTCACTAGTTTTTAACAAACTTTCAGTCAATTGATAAACTGTTTCGGCTAATTGTGTAGCTTGCTGTTGAGTTAACGATATTCTATCTGGGTCGATCATCTGTTGATGTAATTTTTGCTGGTATTCATCAAGTTGTAGATTAAAGTCGGCGTGTTTAGGCAAGTATAAAGACAGTTCATCATTAGCAACACGCTCTAGCTGTACGGTTGTTTTGTCAAGTTGTACTTGTAGTTCATCAAGACGTTTATCAAGCGCGATAACAAGAGTGTAATTTTCTGCATTGAAGCCATTGGTAATAATTTGAGCACTGATTGATTCAGTCCGTTTTAAATATTCTAATAAGGCGGGAATTCGTTGGCTACTTGCCTCAGCTAAGTAAAAGGCTATCGCGTCATTTTCTCTGGATAAGCCACTTAAGGCGGCAAGGCGTTCTCGAATCGATAAGCTTTGCTCGTAAATTGCTTGGTAACCCTCAGTTTGAAGGGAGGTTTCTTTTTCTCGTAAACCTTGCCAAGCCTGTAACAATGCAGAAGTTGAAATATCTCTAGGTAAGTTCAATTGTGAAATTTTATTGGTAACTACACTCGATTTAACTTGTTGAAAGCGACTATCGGCTATTGCTTGCTCTAGTGTTACTGCTTGCTGTATTTGTGTTAGCCCAATTAATTGCTCTTCATGTTGTGTTATCAAAGCACTTTGCTCTTGAACTATCCACCATGAACCAAGAAAAACAGGTAGAAAAAACATACCCGCTAAAAGAATAAATTTCGCTTTAAAACGTAAAGCATTAGAAAGTGAGATTGCAGGTTTTAGAAATGCAGACATAATTACTCTTATTTTTATGGGTTAACTGTTATGCGAATATAACTACATAACAGTTGACCATAAACAGAGTTGCTTTCTTTCAATTATTATTTATATCTTCAACAAGTCGGCGAGCACTTACTGTTAGATGATAGCGGCAAGCTCTGCAGCTTGGCGTATCGCTCTTTTCGCATCTAATTCAGCAGCAACTTTAGCACCACCAATTAAGTGTAGTCCTTGCTCCGCACCCTTGATGCTTTCTAATTTATTATATAAACCACGTTGTGATTCTTGCCCTGCACAAATTATAACATGGTCAACATCTAGTACTTGCTCTATGCCATCAATTTCAATGGTTAAACCTGCATCATCTATTTTTTTGTAACTGACACCAGCTAACATTTTTACACCATTATTTTTTAAGGTCGCTCTGTGGATCCAACCCGTTGTTTTCCCTAACCCTGCACCGACCTTAGTCGACTTCCTTTGTAATAAGTGAATATTACGTGATGTTTTTTCAATAGGCTCTACTGCCGACTTGTCCAACAAAGCACCATTACCCTGATAACTTTGATCTACGCCCCAGCTCTTTAACCATTTTTCTTTGTTGTTCACGAGAGGACTTTTTTCGTGTTCTTCCGCTAAGTAAACCGCAACATCAAACCCAATACCTCCAGCGCCAATAATGGCAACATTTTTTCCTATGGGTTGTTTATCACGTAGTACATCTAAATAATTTTTTACTTTTTCATGCTCAATACCTTCTATATCGAGTTTTCTAGGTAAAATACCCGTTGCAACCACTATTTCATCAAAGCCAGCATTTGCTAGCGTTTCGGCAGTCGCTTCGGTGGATAAATGTAGCTTAATATCGAGTAAGTTAATTTGCTTATTAAAATACCTAATCGTTTCATAAAATTCTTCTTTACCTGGTACTTGCTTAGCAAAGTTAAATTGACCGCCAATTTCACTAGCACGGTCAAAAATTTCTATTTTATGACCTCGTTGTGCCGCATAGACACTAAAAGCTAAACCAGCAGGGCCAGCGCCTACAACAGCGATACGTTTATTTTTTGACGCTTTAGCGAAGGTCAGTTCTGTTTCATAACATGCCGTTGGATTAACTAAACAAGAAGCACGTTTTTGCTGAAAAACATGGTCTAAACAGGCTTGATTACAACCAATACAAGTGTTGATTTCATCACTTTTATTTTCCATCGCTTTTTGGACAAATTCCGCATCAGCTAAAAAGGGTCGCGCCATTGAAACCATATCGGCCTGTCCTGATGATAAAACTTCTTCAGCGACCTCTGGGGTATTTATGCGGTTAGTTGTCACCAATGGAATAGAAACTTCTTGCTTCATTTTCTCTGTGATCCAAGTAAATGCAGCACGTGGTACCGAAGTAGAAATGGTAGGAATGCGCGCTTCGTGCCAGCCAATACCGGTATTGATTAATGTCGCCCCAGCCGCTTCAACCGCCTTTGCCATGGTAACTACATCGGCCCAGCTATTACCTCCATCAACAAGATCTAGCATCGACAATCTAAAGATAAGGATGAATTTTTCACCCACTTTTTCTCTAACAGCTTTAATGATGTCAATGGCTAAGCGCATACGGTTTTCAACGCAGCCTCCCCATTCATCGGTTCGTTTATTAACGCGTACACATGAGAACTGGTTAATTAAATAACCTTCAGAACCCATAATTTCAACACCATCGTAGCCTGCACGTTGTGCTAATAATGCTGAATGGGCAAAGTCTTTAATGGTGCCTTTAATTTGACGAACTGACATCGCAGCGGGTGTAAATGGGTTTATCGGTGACTTAACTTTACTTGGCGCAAAGCTAAATGGATGATAAGAATAACGACCGGCGTGCAACAACTGCAAACAAATTTTTGTTGGATACTGATGAACCGCTTCAGTAATTTTTTTATGTTTAGCGACGTGCCAAAACTTACTGAGTTCACAGCCCATAGGTGTTAGGCGCCCGCGTGCGTTGGGGCTAATACCACCGGTAACAATTAAGCCGACACCACCTTTAGCTCGAGCTTGATAAAAAGCGGCCAATTTATCAAAGCCGCCCTTTTCTTCTTCAAGTCCAGTGTGCATTGAGCCCATGAGTGTACGATTTGCTAAGGTGGTAAAACCCAAATCTAATGGGGCTAATAAGTTAGGAAAGGCGCTATTGGCTGTGCTAATTGTCATAGTAGTTCACTTTTTCGGGATTATTTTTATGGTCAAACCAGTTATTATCATTATAAAGTAGACGTTTATAACGATAAATTCAAGTACTATTTTGACAGCTGTCAGATCAAAAATATATTTACTAAAAATTTCAAGCAAGTATGCTGAGTATGATGAAAAAACAGATAATAATTAACGATATCCTTGCCCATTTATCAGCAGAATTGTCTGCGATAAAAACAGCAGCAAATAATGCTCACTTAGCCGCCACTGATGATCAGTCGGTCGCAGAAACTCAATACGATACGCTTGCTATTGAAGCTAGCTATTTAGCGGAAGGGCAATCTAGACGTGTCAATGATATTCAACAAGCTAAACAAGCCATTGAACGGTTCATTATTTACAATTTTGAGGAAAGAATGCCTGTTTCAATAGGCGCCTTAGTACAGATAACACCAGAAAAAGGTGGTGATAAATGGTTTTTTATTGCGCCGGCCGCAGGAGGCTTTCAAGGCGTATTAAATAGAAAGCCCTATACCGTTATTACACAAAACTCACCGATGGCAAAAGCATTAATAGGTAAGTATATTGATGATGATGTTGCGTTAACAATAGGCACTAGTAAGCAATATTACCTGGTTAGTGGCGTTTATTAATTGTGGTATTTAACAGCTTTGTCTCTGCTGAACTTGCCTATAAGGAGATAAGAAAATTCAGCAGATGGTTTATCACTATGGGTTCAAGGCAGCTTTGATATCAGCCAAATTCACCACTTTATCATCAACCTTGAGGTAAACAACCGATTCTTCTTGCACCAATATCGCTTCGATAACCCCAGGTAATTCAATTAATTTTTCGGCGACTTCATTGGCTTTTTCTTGGCAATCAATGCTAGTCGTGAAAGTATAACTTTTTGATTTTTGCAGTGGTTTCATGCTTATAGCACCAAAAAACCATAATAAAGTGATCAATGACATTACTAAAAATATCGCTTGTTCCCCAAATTGGCTGGCAATAATGCCGCCAATAATACCACCGGTAAAAGCACCTAAAAATTGACTACTCGAATAAATACCCATCACACTGCCTTTTACGCCAGCCGGAGCAATGCGTGACAAAATAGATGGCATAGTTGCTTCTAGATAATTAAAGGCAGTAAAAAACATCACCACCAATAACACTAACGTCCAAAAGCCAAGCGGTAAATACCACAACAGTAATAACGAGGCTGCCAGTAATAAGATAGCCGCTGAAAACATCTGTTTTTCTTTTTGCTTTTTAATCGCAATAATCATAAAAGGTACCATCAAAAAGAAAGAACCTAACAAAGCGGGTAAATATAATTGCCAATGTTGCTCTAGCGCTAAACCACTGGCAACAAACTGTTTAGGTAAAGTAATAAAACAAGCCGTTAACGCCATATGAAGAATAAATACTCCCCAATTTAAACGCGATAATTCGGGATTACGAATAAGCTTACTGAGTTGCTCCGGTAAAGCGACACTATCGCCCTTTGGCGCTTTATTTACTGAGTTTGGTACCATGAACTGAATCATTACCATAGCTAAAATGGTTAATATTGCCGTAAACCAAAACAAACCACTCAGCCCAAACGCTTGCGCAACTATAGGTCCAAAAACCATAGCGAGAGTAAATGACAAGCCAATAAACATACCAATAGTTGCCATAACTTTGGGTCGTTGCTCTTCTCGACTCAAATCGGCGGCCAGTGCTAATACCGCACTTGCAATAGCGCCGGTACCTTGTAATGCTCGGCCAAAAACAACGCCATAAATAGTGTCAGACATTGCAGCGACAACACTCCCTAAGAAGAAAATAACTAAACCAATTAAAATAATCGGTTTTCTGCCGTATTTATCAGACAGTATCCCCATAGGTATTTGCAGCATAGCTTGGGTTAGACCATATGCTCCAATAGCTAAGCCTATCCAAATAGGACTAAAGCCGATCAGTTGCTCGCCATAAATAGCAAACACTGGCAAAATCATAAAAAGCCCAAGCATACGCAAGCCAAAAACGGCGGCTAAAGAAAATGCGGCTTTTTTCTCAATACTGTTTAAACCTGTCGTACTCATGGGGCTCTCTATTTAACGTGTCATAAAAAAGCGAAAATTCGCGCTATAGTAGCACGACAAAGTCCTGAACAAAAACAGAGATTATTACTGATTATTGCCGAGTAATTATGCAATAATACTTGGTTCAAACTTTACGTAAAATAGCGATAGCGAATCTATTGAGTTTGTGCACATTCGGATAAACTTATTAGAGTGGATATTTATGAAAAACATTGAAGTACGTGGCGCTAGAACGCATAACCTTAAAAACATCAGCTTAGATATTCCTAGAGAAAAATTAGTCGTTATTACTGGGCTTTCGGGTTCAGGTAAATCTTCACTCGCTTTTGATACTTTATATGCAGAAGGTCAGCGACGCTATGTCGAATCACTTTCGGCTTATGCTCGTCAATTTTTATCGATGATGGAAAAGCCTGATGTCGACCACATAGAAGGCTTATCGCCGGCAATTTCTATTGAACAGAAATCAACGTCGCATAATCCACGCTCTACTGTGGGTACTATTACCGAAATTTACGATTACTTACGACTACTTTATGCCCGTGTTGGCGAGCCACGTTGCCCTACACATCACCAGCCTTTAGCGGCACAAACAAATTCACAAATGGTCGATAAGGTTTTAGCGCTTGAAGAAGGTACAAAAGTCATGGTGCTCGCGCCTGTGCTTCAAGGTCGAAAAGGTGAGCATGTTAAATTACTCGAGAACCTCGCATCTCAGGGTTATATTCGAGCTAGAATAGACGGCGAGGTCTGTGATTTATCTGATCCTCCAACATTAGAACTTCACAAAAAACATACGATTGAAGTGGTGGTTGACCGTTTAAAAGTACGTGACGATATTCAACTTCGCTTATCCGAATCTTTTGAAACCGCATTAAGTTTAACCGCGGGTACTGCTAAAGTTGCCTTTATGGATGAACCTGATCGAGAAGAATTAGTCTTTTCAGCTAATTTTGCTTGTTCAAAGTGTGGTTATAGCATGCAAGAGCTTGAGCCGCGCTTATTCTCATTCAATAATCCAGCAGGTGCCTGTAAAACCTGTGATGGTTTGGGTAATCAACAGTTTTTTGACTCTGCTCGTGTTATTACTAACCCTGAATTGAGCTTGGCGGGCGGTGCAATACGTGGCTGGGATAAACGTAATTTTTACTATTTTCAAATGCTACAAGCACTGTCTGATCATTATAAATTTGCCCTTGATAAACCTTTTGAAAAGTTATCCAAGAGTGACCAAGATTTAATACTTCGTGGTAGTGGTAAACAAGAGATTGAATTCAAATATATGAACGACCGTGGTGATGTTGTTATTCGTAAGCACCCGTTTGAAGGCATAATTAATAATATGGAACGACGATTCCGTGAAACAGAATCTAATGCCGTTCGTGACGAATTATCAAAATACTTAAATAGCCAACATTGCCCAGATTGTAATGGCAGTCGTTTACGCCTTGAAGCGCGTAATGTTTTTATTGCTGATACACCATTAACTGATATTGCCGAGCTTGCTATTTCTGACGCCTTAGCCTTTTTCGAAAACTTAAATTTATCAGGTCAGAAAGCACAAATTGCAGAAAAAATTCTTAAAGAAGTGTGTGAACGTTTAGGCTTCTTAGTTAATGTTGGCTTAAATTACCTCAATTTATCACGCGCTGCTGGCACCTTATCAGGCGGTGAAGCACAACGTATTCGTTTAGCAAGCCAAATAGGTGCTGGTTTAGTTGGCGTAATGTATGTATTAGACGAACCATCAATTGGGTTACATCAACGCGATAACGAACGTTTATTAAAAACCTTGATCCATTTACGTGATTTAGGCAATACCGTGATCGTGGTTGAGCATGACGAAGACGCCATCAGAGCCGCCGATTATGTTATTGATATTGGCCCTGGAGCCGGTGTTCATGGTGGTGAAATTATTGCTCAAGGTGATGTAAATGATATTTTAGCCTGTGAAAATTCACTAACGGGTAAGTACCTTTCAGGACGAGAAGGTATTGAGATACCTAAGGTTCGTGTGCCTTTTGATAAAAACAATGTCGTTGAACTAAAAGGCGCAACCGGTAATAATTTAAAGAATGTTGATTTAGTTATACCCAATGGTCTTATGACCTGTGTAACTGGTGTTTCAGGTTCAGGCAAGTCGACCTTGATTAACGATACCCTATTTAAACTTGCTCACATTGCTTTAAATGGTGCGACGACACAAGAACCAGCACCGTATAAAGAAATTATTGGTTTAGATTTACTTGATAAAGTTATCGATATTGACCAAAGCCCGATAGGGAGAACACCACGATCAAACCCTGCAACCTATACGGGTATATTTACCGCTATTCGTGAAATTTTTGCTGCGACTCAAGAGTCACGTTCAAGAGGGTATAAACCCGGACGCTTTAGCTTTAATGTAAAAGGCGGGCGTTGTGAAGCTTGCCAAGGCGATGGATTAATCAAAGTTGAAATGCATTTCTTACCTGACGTTTATGTTCCTTGTGATGCGTGTAATTCAAAACGTTATAATCGCGAAACATTAGAAGTAAAATATAAAGGTAAGAGCATTCATGAAGTGCTTGATATGACAATCGAAGACGCGTTAACTTTTTTTGCCCCCATCCCAGCTATTAATCGTAAATTACAAACGTTAATGGATGTTGGTTTAAGTTATATAAAATTAGGTCAGTCGGCCACTACCCTTTCAGGCGGTGAAGCACAACGGGTTAAATTATCAAAAGAGCTATCCAAACGTGATACCGGTAAGACCCTCTATATTCTTGATGAACCAACCACAGGTTTGCATTTTCACGACATCAAACAACTGATGCATGTTATCCATCGTTTGCGTGACCATGGCAATACTGTTGTTGTTATAGAGCATAACTTAGACGTGATAAAAACAGCCGATTGGATTATTGATTTAGGCCCTGAAGGTGGCTCTGGTGGTGGTGAAATATTGGTTTCTGGTACACCTGAACAGGTCGCTAAACACAAGACATCACATACCGCCAGGTTCTTAAAACCTTTACTCGAGAAGCAAGCAGCTAAAAAGCGTAAATAAGTCTTAACAAACCCAAAAGGCGTGTATCGCCGTTTAGCTTGAATTTTCAGGATGCAACTGAAATTCAGGTCGAACGGCTACCTATCAAATTGGCTTGGTATATCGCGCCTTTTGTCGTTAAGATAGCTTTACTTAATAGACAATATTACTGATACCCTAAATGACGGATACCAAACCCCAGCCATCATGGCAAAACCCATTCATTTACCTACTCGCTTTTTGTAGCGGTTTTTGCATAATGGGCATTGAACTATTAGGTGGCAGAATACTTGCTCCTTTTTTTGGCAGTAGTGTGCATATTTGGGGCAGTATAATTACCGTGTTTATGCTGAGTTTATCGTTTGGCTATTTGGCTGGTGGTAAGCTGTCGACAAAAAATGCTTCTTTGAAAAAATATGGTTTTATCTTTGTATTAGCAGGCATTACCATTTTGCCCGTTGCCTTATGGTCAACAACAATAATGGAAGTCATCTTTTTAAATGTTGAAGATTCTCGCTATGGCTCTTTACTCGCCTGTACAGCGCTCTTCTTTATACCTACGATTATTTTAGGGATGATCTCCCCTTACTCGGTCCGCTTATTAGTAACTGACCGAGATAAGAGCGGTCAAATCGCTGGAAAACTATATTTTGTTTCCACACTAGGTAGTGCATTAGGTACTATTCTTACTTCATTTTATCTGGTGTTATTTTTTGAAGTGAACAGTATTATTATGGTGTTTAGTTCGATATTAGCGTTATTGGGACTTATTGCTATTGTCTTAAATAAATCGGTGAAATCTGTTAGCTTTAATACAGTAGGTGTTATAAATGAGTAAGCTTAATTATTCGATGTTAACTATTTTTATCCTGAGTTGCCTATTTGTTAATAGTACAAGCGCGGAAGTCGTTCACCAAGAACGTTCATTATATCGAAATATATTGGTTGATGATCAAGGTGATTTACGTTGTTTGAAATTCAATGTGAAAACAACTAAAACGAATCAAAGCTGCTTTTATAAAACTGCCCCTCAACGTTTAGTCTTTAATTATACAAAACTACTCTTTTCCGCTTTGCTATTAATTGAGCAGCCTAAAAGTATTCTTATTGTTGGTTTAGGTGGCGGAACTATGTCAAACGTCCTTCAAGAACTCTACCCAACGAGTAAAATCACCAATGTTGAAATAGACCCTGCGGTTGTAAAAGTTGCTCGGCAATATTTTGGTTTTCTCGAAAACCAAGCTGTTTCATCGGTAATACAAGATGGCAGAATTTTTATTAAACGCGCGTTGATCAGAAAACAACAATACGATTGGATAATTCTTGATGCGTTTAACGGTGATTACATTCCTGAGCACTTATTAACGCAAGAGTTTTTACAAGAAGCTAAAGATTTACTTAGCCCCGAAGGTGTATTAAGCGCTAATACTTTTTCAGTCAGTGATTTATATGCACATGAATCAGCTACCTATAAAGCAGTATTTGGCGATTTTTATAATGTACGAAACTATAAAAATAGTAATCGCATTATCTTAGCCGCCAAAGGACAACTGCCCAGTGTTGAATTAATTAATCAGCGAGCAAAAAAATTACAAACACGTTTAACACCTTTCAATATTGATTTATTAAAGATAAGCCAACAAATGACACCAATTAGTGTCGAGCAAGACTGGCCAGAAAAGACTAAGTTATTAACTGACCAGTTTTCACCGGCTAACTTATTGAATTAAGTAGCAGGCACTTAACTTTGTGCTTTTAGCTTTAACTGATTGCTCTGCAATTACTTTAAATAGCTAATACTTTGATCGGTAACACAACGAGTAAAGCTTTTTTGCCTTTCTTCTCGGCTTAACGTTGAAATACTTGCCGTTACCACCGCCATTCTTTCTAACTTCTGCTGCGGTGGTAAACTTGATAATTGCTCAGAAAAACAGCCATGCAAACCATAATTCAAAGCAGTATCAGACTGTGTTGTTGCTCCCGCTAAACAAGCCGTTAATTTTTCAGCCAGTAAATTACGGTCCATATCTTCAACAAGCTCCTTTACTTGATAATTAGCATTACCGCTATTTTTAGCTTGGTCACAAGCAAAAAACATATCTGCAACGGCAACTACCGGTATCAAGCGTTCATGTTGAGCGCTAAAACGTAACTTTAGCCATTTGTCATGCTCAAGTTGCTCGGGTGTTTTATCTGCTGAAGCATTCGCTATGCTCAATGGTAAAATTAAAGCAATGAACAAGGAGCTGATCTGTAAAAGTAATTTCATAAGTCTGTCTAAAAGATAAAGTATTGCGTGCAATTTACCTTACTCATCATTAAAAATACAATTATCGTTTTATAACTATCACACTTCACCTCGTTAAATATCCGTGTTCTAATAAGAAAAACTCTGCAAAGTAAAATACTATGAACACTAGAAAATTAATTCCATTGTTATTCTCTGTCCTGACCAGTTTTTGTTTTACAACGGTAAGTTTTGCCCAGCCAATAGCACAGGAAAACGTATTACAAAATTTTGATAAATTAATTGCTGATCACAAAGGACAAGTGATCTATTTAGATTTTTGGGCATCTTGGTGTGGTCCTTGTCGAAAGTCCTTCCCGTGGATGAACGAAATACAAGCGCAATATAAACAGCAAGGCTTAACTATTATCAGTGTTAACGTTGATAACAATAAAGCATTAGCAGATGAATTTTTGGCAGAAGTTCCGGCTGATTTCACCGTTTTTTATGACCCTAAAGGCAATGTTGCCCGTAAATTCAAATTAAAAGGCATGCCAAGCAGCTACATCATTGACCGTTCAGGAGAGGTGGTTAGTACTCATGTTGGCTTTTCAGAAAGTAAAAAAGAAAAGTATCAACAAGAGTTAGAAGCTTTACTTCAGTCGACAGAGTAAAGAATACTTACTCAACAATAGCTAAGTAGGCTCAGCTATTTATAAATAGACCAGACCTTAATTAGCGTTAAAGGTCTGGGGTTGAACACTTGCTAAGGGTAATATTAACGTTTTTTATAAGTAAACTTTAGCCAAATATAAATACCACTCACTGATAGTAAGATAAGCATCAAAGCAACAATGTCCATAAACCAAACACCTAAGTTACCAAATAATCGGCCAGAGTGAGCATCAAGAATCACTCTTTCCCAGTTTAAAAACTGCGATTGGAATTTTTTGTTCGCCACAACCAACTCATTTTCGGTCACAGAAGCACTTTCCACCCAAGACGGCTCAACCAGCGTAGTGATCTTTTGCCACTCAAAGAAATCACTATCTCCTTGAAAATAACCCTCTGGTGTATTTAAAACAAGCTGATCACCAATAATGCTAAATGCTGAAATAGGCGTAGGTAAATCACTGGAATTGTCGATCTTATCAATAATAAGCCCTTCGTCAGTAAAAATAACAAGTTGCTTTGTGGTAACCAACAATAGATAAGATTGAAAACGGCTAATACCGATAACAGGCGTATCACTTTGAAAAACCACTTGATCGTTTAACCAGATAAGCTGGTCAGTGACTAACCATTCTTTTTGTTGATAAAAACGAATATCACTAGGGGGCTTAATTCCATAATGATTAAGTAGTATTGAGCTAGTGATTGATTTATCTGACAAAGAAAAAAATGAGGTGTGGTTTAAAGCGACACCCGAAATAGAAAGAAAAATCAGGAATAATGCAGCAAATATACCCAGTTGCCGATGCCATTTTCGCAGATGACGAACAAACCGATTACGGATTAAGTATGCTGATTTTTTATTTATCATTGGGATACGTTAGACCTATCTAAATAAACTTATTACCGGTAAAAATTAAACTTTTACCTTTTTATTTAACCACAATGCCAAACGTGCAACTTTAGTTAGTGCGCGTACCGACATGGTTGCGCCTGTTATACCATCAATATGTTGATTAAGCATGTTTTCTTTAGTCAGTGAGGCTGACTTAAACTGATTTGTGAAAAAGTCATGTCGAACTTCATCACCACGGGACTCTCGATAAACAAGGACTTTAAGATCAACTACCTGCTCGTCTTTAATGTGAACACCAATTGTAATAGGTTGTTCTTTACCTATTTCTTCAAGCACCCAAACCGTTGCATTTTCTTGCTGCCAGTACCTTACGCGTAAACGGTTATATTCATGGCTCATAATATCACTAATTACCACTTTGTCGTCATTTGACAACCATAGCGCTTTAGATTTTGGTGATTCACCATTAAAAGAACTGCTAATAAACTGTTTAGATGTTTGATAAATACCATTCGCAAACGCCGGTGTTTGCAAACTAAGTATAACTAAGAAAGTGAATATAATTTTAACCACATGTCACCCTTGATGATAAATAGATTTGTTAAAACACAAAAGTGAATGAGCAAATAATGCTCATTCACTTCCATGTGAATTATAACCTAACGCAAGTTTGCGATAAGTAAATCAAATTAAAACTGGTAGCCAAAACCTAAGTTAAAGCCTTGCGAGTCTTTTGAACCGCTTAATTCTTCAAAATCGGCTTTTAGTACAACGTTTTCATGTAAGTAATAATTGATACCTACACTGGTTGATTCAACAGCATCAGAAGAACTAGCTCCTGCTTCATTGTTATATTCAGCATAGCGGGCAAAAGCACCCATTTTTTCATTAAACATATATGAAGGTTCAACGTACCAACCTGTTTGCTCATCTCGACCTAATGCTTTTGCTTCTTTACCGTAAATATTCCAAGCGGCATATAGTGCACGAACGGTGAAGTTATTAACTTGGTAAATAGCATGGGCTTGAATTAATGTTGCAGCAGCTTTATCAACACCAGCAGCACTTTGAGCCAAATCTGTTTGAAACTGAACCGTTGCGGCTAACTCTAAGCCTGGAATAGCTGTATATTTTATACGCCCAGTGTAGGCTAAGTTTTCAGCCGAAGCGTTAGAAACTTTTTGACGTCCGCCTCTAATTTTGTAATCATCTCCAACGTTTAAGCCACTAGTTATAGCAGTATCAACAGCTATACCTGGCGCCAACTTAAAGTTAGCTGCAACACCGGCTTCCCACCACGTAGCTGGAATAATATTCTTTTCAACACCGTTACGTTCAACACCATAAAATGTTGGTGGCTCGTGAGTTTCGTTTATGATGCCAACAGGAACCAAAAACAAACCTGTTTTGGTAGTGATAGTGTCGCTATAATCGTACTCTACGTAAGCTTGTTCTAGCTCAACTTCGCCATCTTGGCCTTCACCAGCAATGCTATGTTCTAATTCGAATTCAGAGAAAAAGCGAAGTTTATTGGTGAACTCATGACCAAAGAATAGTACGAAACGATGAAAATCAACTTTCGCGTCAGTATCTTTATAGTTGTTATAATGTAATTCGCCGTAGCCACCAATTGTTGTTTTGGCAAATGGGCTAGCAGTTGTACTTGACTCAACTTGGTCAGCAGTTGCTTCTAAGCGCTGCTCTGTTTGATCTAAACGTTGTTCTAAGCTCTTTAATACTTCTTGTTGCTGGGCAATAACTTTACGTAATTCCTCTGTATCGTCATTTGCAATAACAGCCGTGCTAGCAAATAAGCCAACAAGTGCAGAAGCAATTAAGGTTTTCTTCATCATGGGTTCATGTCCGTTAAAGTTTGTAGAGAGAGTTTTTATAATTGAAGTGATAATACACATGAATAAAACGTAATGCAAACGATTATCATTAAGTCTTTCGTTTGTGTTTGATACAGATCAAGATTTAAACTAGATACTTCAGAGATCCTATAATTGGTAACATCGAAATGTGCTATGTTTGTAATACACTTTATGTTTTCGCCGTGCAGTTTACTTAAAAATCAATATAATCTTAAAAGAAAGAAAGTAAATATTCATCTCCCTTTAGACAGCCAGCCTACCCCTAATGTAAAAGCTAAACCTGAAGATATTACAGCAAGCATTTTAGATAAAAGACTCGCTGATGCAATTTTTGCTGCCGTATAAGCCTTTATTTACTTTAGTAACATTAACCAAGCCTGAGCGTAGTCGGGTAAATGCTTATTAGCTTGGTGATAATCACTCCAACCTTTATAGCTATCTACTAACATATCTAATTGGAATAAATTATCATCGAAGGCTCCACCTTGATCAGCTAGAACACCGATCCGTGATATATTTTCATTATTACGGTCATAGCTAACCATAAAGAGTTTACCTAACCCTAGCTGCTTTACATTGCCAGCAAACGTTACTTGAGATTTTAACGCTATCTTATCCTCTTGTTTTTGGCCATAGCCCATAATGCTAGGGACCTCAATAAAATACCAATATCTTGCTTGCTCTCGTTTTCCTAATGCATAATCATAAGCTATGCCGTTATTACGGTGAACATTAAAGTAACGAACTTTTCCATCGACGTTTACCACGCCAGTGCCTTGTAACAAAACATCATGTAATGCTTCTTCAGATAACCAAATTAGAGGTTTAACCGCTTTATTATTTGATAAGGCTCCTGCCATAATATCTTGTCGGGTATACCTATACCTTATCAATTGCTGTTTCTGGTTTTCAGCTTGATCTAATGAAAGGCCTTCCTCATCAGTCGGTAAGGCATACAAAGCTTGATTATATTTAGTGGTTTTAACGGTACTGGCATCTAATAGTTTCGTATAATATTTAGTAAGAAAAATTTTATCTTTGGGAATACTATTTAGTAATCGACTTTTAACTTCATTAGTACTTTTATCTGCAATTAGTTGTGCTGTCTGTGTATCAGGGAGCCAACGAAAAAAATTAAAATTCTCTTTTACAAATGCTATATCGTGTAGGCGACTCTGTCGTTTTGCTCGAACGTCATCACGATAAGTTGTACAGATAAACGCCAATGTTTGTTCAATATCTTGCATACTAATTTTATTGTTAAATACTGTCCCTGGGTGTACTGCAAACTTATCACTAGGAACCTTTTGTATATAATCCATCGTATTTTCAGTAACTTGACATAAGTCACTTGTTTTAAAATCTACAAGTTTATTAATACTTGGTGATTTTTCAAGGACGAATTCATAAGAATTCACTTGAAATATAAACAGGAATACAGAGGAAAATAAATATATTAAGTAACGCATTAATCAGACCTATTAAAACTTTTTCAATATTGTAACTATTAAGCTAATAAAAGATATAGGTTTATCATAGAACAAACAGCAAAATATCCTACTCTGACATGAGCATGTCTAATATAAGACACACTACCCTTGTTATTAATGCATGCTAGCTATGGATTTGGTCTTTTTTAAACGTCAGAAAGCAAAAAACCCGACTCTTTCGAATCGGGTTTCTCTTAATTAGGAGCCTAGCAATGTCCTACTCTCACATGGGAACTCCCACACTACCATCGGCGCTACTGCGTTTCACTTCTGAGTTCGGAATGGGATCAGGTGGTGCCACAGTGCTATTGTCGCTAG